>JANXOO010000874.1 GCA_025353525.1 Schlesneria sp.
GTAGCCCGTTTTACCCGCACCATGGGAACGCTCTTGTCGTCGGGCGTCGGCATTCTGAAAGCGTTTCAGGTCGCGGGAAGCAAATCGCACCATCCGAAACTGAAAAAAATCTCGATCGAAATTGTCGACGAATTACGACAGGGTACCGAAGTCTCTACAGCTCTCCGGAATCAGGGAGCGGCTTTTCCCGAATTGATGATCGATCTGGCGAATGTTGCCGATCAGACGGGCTCGTTGCCGGAAGTGCTCAAGGCGCTGGCCGATCACTTCGAAAGCCTCGTACGCCTTCGGAGGACGTTTCTGGGTGCGATTACTTTTCCGATCCTGCAACTGGTGGCTGCAATCGGTATCGTGGCTCTGCTGATCTGGTTGCTCGGTATTATTGCGTCGAGTAACGGTGGAACTCCGTTCGATGTCCTCGGACTGGGCCTGATGGGGACATCTGGAGCACTGATCTGGCTCGGTGGCTGTTTTGGTTCTGCGTTAGCGGGCTGGGCGATTTACAAGTTGCTGGTCAACGGACTTCGAGGCCGGCAAATCGTGCATGCAGTCCTTTTGAAAATCCCGGTGATCGGGAATTGCCTCCAATCATTTGCCCTCGCCCGATTCTCATGGGCGTTCGCATTGACCCAGCAGGCCGGGATGTCAATCAACCCCAGTCTTGAATCGAGTTTGAAAGCAACGGGCAATGGCGCTTACGCCTCGGCAACATCCTTCGTCACGTCTGCCATTTCCGAAGGTGAAGACCTTTCAGTGGCGCTCAGGGAAACCGGACTGTTCCCGATCGAGTATCTGGAACTGATTCGCGTCGGCGAAGCATCAGGGACCGTTCCCGAGGTACTCGAACGTCTAAGTCCGCAACTGGAGGATCAGGCTCGTCGCAGCCTGGCTGCCATGACTGCGGCACTCGCCTGGATCATCTGGGGATTGGTCGCATCCGTGATTATTTTCTTCATTTTCCGAATTGCATTGATGTATGTCGGCTTGATCAATGATGCCGTGAATCAGGCAAACCACTGACGTGCGGGTGTTATCTGAACCGAGCGCCAGTGATGTTCGACAAACGGAATTGGCGTCAAAACGGATGGAAAGTTTCACCGATTTCGCGGGAAAAATAAGCCAATCCATCGCAAACGGCTCCTTCGAAAACTGCCATTCTGGAGCGATTGATGCATTTGATTCGTCCAACGGCATGGGTTCAACTTTTCATTTGCCTTTCAACGGGATTTTGGACGTCAATCAGTTCGGCACAGGGTCTCGCCCCTGACGATGCGGCCCGAACGATGACGGTCGCAGACGGATTCGAGATTCGTCCGGTCGCTGCGGAACCGTTGGTCCGTCAACCGGTATGCATCGAGTTCGACGATCGCGGTCGGCTGTGGGTGATTCAATACCTGCAATACCCCAATCCCGAGGGACTGAAGCGGGTCAAAGTCGATCGCTATTCCAGAACAAGCTACGAACGTGTGCCCGAACCGCCACCACGGGGACCGCGCGGTGCGGATCGAATCACGATTCTGGAAGACAACGACGGCGACGGCCGATACGACACTGGTCACGATTTCGTTGACGGCCTGAATCTGACAACGGGGATCGCGTTCGGACATGGCGGAGTGTTCGTGCTGAACATGCCATATCTTTTATTCTATCCGGATCGAAATCGTGATGATGTTCCCGACGGCGACCCGGAAGTCCTGCTGACGGGCTTTGGAATGGAGGACGCTCATAGTGTTGCGAACTCGCTCACTTTTGGTCCGGACGGCTGGCTTTACGGATGTCAGGGCAGCACGGTCACCGCAAAGATCCGTGGTATCGAATTCCAGCAAGGTATCTGGCGGTACCATCCGGTCACGCATGAATTTGAGCTGTTCTGCGAAGGAGGAGGCAATTCGTGGGGGCTCGACTTCGATCGATGGGGACAATTGTTATATAGCACGAATTTTGGAGGCCACGTACTTCTGCATGGCGTTCAAGGGGCCTGCTTGATCAAGGCATTCGCGAAGCACGGGGCGCTGCATAGCCCGCATGCGTATGGCTACTTCGACCACGCACCACACGAGAATTTTCGCGGCGGGCATGTCACCGTTGGTGGCATCGTCTATCAGGGTGATTCATTCCCGGTCTCATTCCGCGACAAATACATCGCGGGTGATCTGCTGGGACACGGCATCTACTGGCATACGATCGAGCCACGCGGATCCACCGTGAAGACATCGCATGGTGGGGAATTGTTGATCGCAAATGACAACTGGTTCGCCCCCACCGACGTGACGACGGGACCCGACGGGGCGATTTATGTTTCGGACTGGTACGACGCTCGAACGGCCCATCCTGATCCTGATGCCGATTGGGACCGGACCAATGGAAGGATTTACCGAATCGCCGCGAAAGGGACGAAATCGGCCCCGCCAATCGATTTCACAAAACTGTCGACAGACGAATTGCTCGCATTGCATTCGCATCGCAACCAGTGGTACGTGCGTCGCGCGCGGATGGAACTGATCCGGCGTCGCGACGGCCAGACGCAATTGATTGCGGCCTTGAAGTCACCGGACGAAGTCGTCGTACTCGAAGCCCTTTGGTCGCTTAACGCAACTGGCGGCTTTGACGAAGCTCTGGCCGATACGTTACTGGACAATCCACACGCCGCCGTCCGAGGTTGGACCGTTCGACTGTTGGGCGACGCGAAAACGGTTTCGCCCGAGATGGCTCACCGTTTGGACAAGTTTGCCGAACACGAGTCATCGGTGCACGTTCGCCTACAATTGGCGGCGAGCGCAGCCCGGCTCCCCTCGCACCAGGCGTTGCCGATCATCAACGCGAATATCAATCGCGATATCGATAACGACGATCCGTATCTTCCGCTCCTTTGGTGGTGGGCGGTCGAGCGACACAGCGTGAGCGGTCGCGAAGAGGTGATGAAGCGATTTATCCGACCTTCGTTATGGAAATCAAAGCTTGGCCGCGAAACGCTCATGACGCGGCTTGTCCGACGCTTTACAGCGGAAGGGACACGCGAGGGTCTGGATTCGGTCGTACGATTATTGAAGGCCGCACCGGATGACACCGCGAAAGACACGCTATGGCAATACGTGCTGTCAGGTTGGCGCGACATTCCGCATGGCAGTTCTACATCGGATCATCACGGCATTGTTCGCACGCACGAACTTTCGCAACTTGTTCACGCGCGGTGGTTGGCAAAGCCCGATGATCCGATTCTGCTGCAAATCGGAATCGCTTTTGGTGACCGGGATCCATTCGACGCAGCAGTTCAAGGCGCGATGGACTCCACCGTCGACGCGGCCCGCCGGATCGATTTGCTGGGTATCGTGGGGGACGCCGTCGAACCGGCACTGATCGAGCGGTTGCTCGGTTTGATTGCCTCGAACGACGCAGATCCGGTCAAGCTGGCGGCGATGCGAACTGCGGGGCGGATCGACAACCCTCGCATTGCGGTGGCACTGATTGACGCTCATCTCGCATCAAAAGCAGCCGTCTTTAAGTCGCAAATCCGCGATGTCATACTGACAAGAAAGTCGTCCGCGCAAGCATTTTTAAATGCCGTCGATCGCGGCGAAATCAAGGCCGCCGAAATGCCGAACGAACAGGCTTTGCAATTTGCACTTCTGGAAGACCCTCAATTGGATCAACTGGTCAAGAAGCACTGGGGTCAGTTTGGGGCAACCCGTGGTGAAAAACTTGCCGAGGTCCGTCGGCTGAACAATGATGTTCGCGCAGCGCCAGGAAACCTGGAATCCGGCAAGGCGCTCTTCAAAAAACACTGCGCAACATGCCACCAATTGTTCGGTGAAGGAACCAAACTTGGCCCGGATCTGACCACGGCCAATCGTAAAGACCGTGATTTCATGCTTGTCAGCCTCGTCGACCCGAGCAGCGTCATCCGCAAGGAATATACGAATGTTGTCGTCCAGACGCGCGATGGCCGCGTCTTGACGGGGCTTGCGGTCACTCGCGACGATGCAGGACTGACGCTCGTTAATGCCAAAAATGAAAAGACGATGATCGCCACGGAGGATATCGATGAAGTCCGAGAGTCGCCTGTCTCAATGATGCCCGAAGACCTGTATCGTCAATTCAAACCGCAGGAATTGCGAGACTTGTTTTCGTACCTGGAAATGAACCCGAAATAGGTCCAAAGTTCCGCCGAGGAGTTTCTCATGCAATCTCACCGCGTTGCCGCCTTTTTTTTCCCCATGCTTCTAATGGCCGGGTTTGTCATTGCCGAGGATTCATCTAACCACACACGAACCTATTCAAACAAACTGCAAAAAATCGAGAATCCCAAGCCGATTCTTGCGGATTACCCCGAGTTCTTCGAACCGATCATTGAACAGGCTCACTTTGAGGCACCAGCGATCGTCAATGACAAAGATGCCGATCTGCATGTTCGAGCATGGCGATTCTCGTACAACGCCCGTGGCATCATCGAAATGCCAAATCACCTGAAGGCGTCGGAAACGGCGGTCATCATGGTTCATCCGTGGGGGATTGACGACGGCCAGGGCTGGAATACCCCCGAGCCGAACGGCGTGGCCGACTTCTGCACCAGGGAAAAGAACCACCTTTCCGCGCGACACACGCGCGAAATCGTTCGTCCCTTTGTTAATTCTCTCAGGGGCAAGGCGGCATGTGTTCTTTATAGTCTGCCTGGAAACATGGACCCCATCCGTCAGAAGTTGTATCGGTCATTCACTCATCAACCGACCGAAGCGCAGCGGAAAGAAGGGGCGATTGAACTCAAAGCGAAACTGACTTCGTTCAAATACGAAGGTGAACCACTTCCTGAAACGCTCAACCTGTCTGAAGACGTGCCGGTGATCGATTACTTCAGGCAATTTCCCGGCCTTGATGCCAGTGCAAATTTCAACAACAAGGGGTTCTGGGAACTGCCGATTCCGGTCACGACCGATGTCGATGTCCATCCCGATGATGTCGTCATATACGATGCTGCGGGATACGCGCCGCTCAGGCAATTCCTGAAGGAGAATGGAATCCGGCATGTTTTGTTGACAGGTTATGCAACCGACATGTGCTTTTGCCGTACGACGGCTGGCTACGAAAACCTGTCCAGGGACTTCAATGTGTTTCTGGTCGCCGATGCGTCGTTGGCCACATTTCCGTCAAACACGACGCCGCGGTTTGCTGTGAACGCGTCGATATCTTTCGCGGCTCTCAATCAATTGGTCACTCAGGTTTCCTGGGTCAAATTTGAGGAGGCCAGGTAATGCGATCACTCAGCCGAATCGAGTTCACTCCATCTCGACCGTATTCCCGTCGCGACTGGATCAAGTTGGCCGCCGCAGGAGGATTGGGATTCGCGATTCATCCGCCATTTGACCAACCGTTTTTGCGTGCCGCCGAAGCGGACAAGGCACTCATTGCAATCACGCTCGATCTCGAAATGAGTGCCAACTTTCCCACGCGAGAAGCGACGCACTGGAATTTCGAAAAGGGTAATTTGAACGACGAAACGAAGCGGTACTCGGTCGAGGCGTCTCGTCGCGTGAAAGCCGCCGGTGGGGTCTTGCATTTCTTCGCAGTGGGTCAAGTATTCGAACATCCCGACGTTGATTGGCTGAAAGAGATCGTCGCACAGGGGCACCCTGTCGGCAATCACACGTACGACCATATCAATGTGACGGCGAAAGAGCTTAAAGAGATCCAGTTCCGGTTTCAGCGAGCACCATGGCTGCTGCACGATCAAACCCCGGCCCAGGCGATTCGAGAGAACATCGTATTGAACGAACTCGCGATGCGAAGCAGACTGGGGATCGCTCCGGCCGGATTCCGGACTCCAGGCGGATTCGCGAACGGCTTGAAGGACAGGCCTGATGTGCGTTCGATGCTGATGGACCTTGGCTACGACTGGATCAGCAGTCTTTACCCCGGGCACGAGAACACGGAACCGATGAAGGAACCATCGGCTGCGGTTCTGAACGACATCGTCTCGGCCCAAAAGAATGCCCAGCCGTTTGTCTACCCCGACGGTTTGATCGAAGTACCGATGAGTCCCATCAGCGATATCGGTGCCTTCCGCTCGGGTCAGTGGCAATTGGACTGGTTCCTTCGCGCCATTCGCACGGGAGTCGAATGGGCCATCGACAACCGCGCCACTTACGACTTCCTCGGCCATCCGAGTTGTCTTTATGTCGTCGACCCCGAGTTCAAAACAATCGACCTGATTTGCGAACTGGTCCGTAAAGCCGGCGACCGTGCCTCAATCGTCGATCTGAAAACGATTGCTCGGCGGGCTGTAACAGCCAGGTAAATGCTTTTCACATACAGGTGATTGAATAAATCAGTTAACACCGTACACTTGATTTTTCGACGAACGAAAAAGATCGCAGTGACATTCCGAACGGCGACTCAGACGACAGTTCACCGCTGAACTGAATTCCGGTATCGTTTCTTCGCCGAGAACATCGTCCGTTCGGTATCAAGGGCACTTTTCCTATGCGGGGTACGCTCATATTTGGCAGTCAGCCGTGGCTGGTCTGGGCGGCAGCGTTGTTTCTCATCGGATTCGTGCTGGTTGTTTGGCGCTCGTGGAACGCGAACACCGAAGGCGCCTCGCGCTGGCTGGCGCCGCTCTTCAAACTTTTCGGTCTGCTCCTGTTGGCAATCTGTACTCTCGAACCGCTGTGGAGCGCTCAGCGAGTCAGCCCGGGAGCCAATCTGTTTTTGATTCTGGCTGACGACAGCCAAAGTCTGACGATCAAAGATCCCGGCGCCGCAGAGACGCGCGGTGAACAACTCAAAAAACTGCTCGTTGCCGAAGATGCTCCGTGGCAGGTCCGCCTGGCTCAGGACTTCGATTTGCGACGTTACGTTTTCGATTCCCGGCTGCAAAACGTCACCGATTTTACACGACTCGAATTTCGCGGATCGCAGTCCAGCCTGACCGGCGTACTGAACGGTCTGAAAGATCGCTTTCGTGATCGGCCGCTCGCTGGCGTATTGCTGTTCACTGACGGGATCGCGACAGACTCGAAACAGGCCACCTTCAATCCGCAAGGACTGCCACCTGTCTACCCGGTTGTGATGGGGATGGCGTCGCTCGATCACCCGGTTCCTGATTTGGCTGTGTCGCATCTGACGATAACATCAACTGCTTTCGAGGATGCCCCGGTGACGATTCAGGCTGATGTTGTGCAAACTTCGCTGCCGAAAGCAAAGGTCACCGCACAGGTTGCCGATGACACCGGCGCGATCGTCAAGGAAGTGACACAGTCGTTCACTGGCGATGGCACCCCTCTTCCGTTTCGTTTTCAGATCCGCCCGACGAAACCGGGTCTGTCCTTTTTCGAAGTCCGTGTGCGGACTGAAGACGAAGCCAAACGTGCTGGCAGTAACGTACAAACAGCACCCGCCCTTACCGGCCCGATGCTTCCTGTCGTCGACCCTGCATCGATCGAATCGACGTTAGCGAACAATCGTCGACTGATTGCCGTTGATCGCGGGAGTGCCAAATATCGCATTCTGTATCTTTGTGGACGACCGAATTGGGAATTCAAATTTCTGCGTCGCGCTATCGAAGCGGATGAACAGGTCCAGTTGACGGGGGTCATCCGGATCGCTCGAAAAGAGCCCAAGTTCGAATGGCGCAGCAAGGCGGGTGAAGTCAGCAACCCGCTGTTTCGCGGATTTGAAGGCAAGACCGATGAGACCGAACGTTATGATCAACCGGTTCTCGTCCGGTTGAACACAAAAACGCCCGACGAGTTGATCGAAGGTTTCCCCAAGACGGCGGAAGATCTTTACCAGTTTCATGCAGTGATTCTTGACGACCTTGAAGCAGACTTCTTTTCGCCTGACCAGCATGCACTCCTTGAACGGTTCGTCAGCGAGCGGGGAGGCGGCCTGCTGATGCTTGGTGGTGCAGAATCGTTTCGACAGGGTGGTTACGAGAAAACACCTGTTGGTCGCATGCTGCCGGTATCGCTTGAAGCACCTGCCATTGCGGCCACACCTACCGGATACCGGTTACTGCTGACGCGGGAAGGTTGGTTGCAACCATGGGCTCGACTTCGCTCGACGGAGACTGAAGAGCAATTGCGACTCGCCGAAATGCCGGGTTTCGTGACTGTCAATCGGGTGGGACATATCAAACCAGGCGCAACTGTGATTGCAGAAGTTGCCGATCCGAGTGGCCAAAAACACCCGGCTTTAGCTGTGCAAACATTTGGACGCGGACGCTGTGCCTCGTTGTTAATCGGCGATCTGTGGCGA
>JANXOO010000914.1 GCA_025353525.1 Schlesneria sp.
AAAACAGATGAGTTTCGTAGCGGTTGAGAACGAGCGAACTTCTGACAGAATCATTATACTTCGCGCGGTCTGAATTGAGGCCGCTGAAAACTCCGACGATTGCTGGACAGTACGTTATCCAACGCTGCATCTGCACCGAACGCGGAAACTGACCTTCAAACGACACCTCAATCTGGTCCGCGAGCAGAATAATATGCGAGATTCTTCTGGAGGAATTCCGGAAATCGCAACTTGTGTCCCTGTTCTTCGGGGTCGCTTTGGAAAAGAGGATCAGGAATTGATGCGTCGAATAACTGGGGCACTCGCTGGATCGCTTTTGTTATTGGGGTTCTGTTCATTGGCGTGCGCCGACGAGCCGTCGCGTGTCATTCGTGTGGTTGTGTGGGATGAACAGCAGCCCGCACAAAAACAGGCATACGAAAACTTTCTCGGCAATGCCATCGCCGACTATTTGCGAACGCGTCCCGGGTTGGAAGTGAGTTCCGTCCGATTGGATGATCCCGAGCAAGGCTTGTCAAAATCGATACTCGATACGTGTGACGTTCTCGTCTGGTGGGGTCACGTACGACAACGAGAAATCAAACGCGAAACCGGCCAGCAACTGGTCGAACGAATCAAGCAAGGAAAACTTTCACTCATCGCCCTCCATTCAGCGCATTGGTCGATTCCCTTCATTGAAGCGATGAACGAACGTGCCATTGCCGACGCACTTGCCAGTTTGACATCCGAAGAACGTCTGCGAACCAGGGTCGAAGCGATCTCACCGGAACAGTATTCGCAACCCAAGCGCGACGATCCGTTGACACCAAGTCATGAGAAGATCGTTCAGCCGGACGGTTCGATCGTCCTCAAAGTGAAACTGCCGAACTGTTGCTTCCCGGCCTATCGTGGCGACGGCAAACCGAGTCACGTCCGTACCCTGCTCGTCGATCATCCGATCGCCAAGGGAGTTCCCTCTGCCTTCGACATCCCGCATACTGAGATGTACGACGAACCATTCCATGTCCCTGCCCCCGACGAAGTGATCTTCGAAGAACGCTGGGATGCCGGCGAACGATTCCGAAGCGGTTCCGTATGGAAGATCGGTCGCGGCCGATTGTTTTACTTCCGACCCGGCCACGAAACATTCGACGTTTTCAAACAGCCCGAAACGCTGCAAATCCTGGAAAATGCCGTCCGTTGGCTGGGCAAGATGACACCGGATCCGCAGCGACAGTAACGGAAGGCAACGGGGACAGCTCACTACTCGGCCCAGAATGAGCAGAATATTTAGTTGTCGGGGAATTTTAAAGGGGTCATTCTACTTTTCTAGCCGAGGGCGACCTCTTGGC
>JANXOO010000959.1 GCA_025353525.1 Schlesneria sp.
TTTTCCGTTCACCGAACCAAGCGTTGAATTCGATGTTCAGCGCGGCGACGGCTGGCTGGAGCTGGGCGGTGCGGGGATGGTCGATCCGAATGTCCTGCGAGCCGTCGGCTACGATCCTGACGAAGTCAGCGGCTTCGCGTTCGGATTGGGGATCGCCCGCTTCTGCATGATGCGTCACGGAATCAAAAACATTCGGCACTTTTATTCGAACGATCTGCGTTTCCTTCAGCAGTTTTAAATATGATCTACATCAATGTGGTTTTGACCGTCAAAGATTCGGGCGATGTCGCCGAAATTCAGAACTTGCTCTCGGAACAGGGACGGTTATCGAGGCAAGAGCCTGGCTGTTTGCGGTTCGAGGTTTATCATTCGCAGACTGACCCGCGCGTCTTTCTGCTGAACGAGCACTGGTCGGATCAGGCTGCCATTGACGCGCATAGCAAAGCAACGGCTTACACGACAATTTATCAGCCAAAAGTCTTGCCGCGCGTTGATCGGGTACCGCACCCGTCAGACCTCGTCGGATAGTCCTCCAATCTGACATTGTCTGCCCGGCACAACGGCCAGCCAGGTTCTGCCGGGCCGTTTTTTCCAGAAATCGTTTCATTTGCTCGCGGAAAGGCTTCATCGTCCCATGACGCAACTCAACAAGTTCAGTTCGCGCATCACGCAACCCCGCTCGCAAGGGGCTTCGCAAGCCATGCTCTATGCAACAGGGATGACTCGCGACGATATGAACAAGGCGCAGGTCGGTATTTCCAGCGTCTGGTACGATGGCAATCCATGCAATATGCACCTCAACAAACTGGCAGACAAAGTCAAAGAAGGGGTGAACGCGGCAGGACTGTGGGGGCTGCGATTCAATACCATTGGCGTCAGCGACGGAATTTCAATGGGAACCGACGGGATGTCGTTCTCGCTGCAATCGCGAGATCTGATCGCCGACAGCATTGAAACTGTGATGTCAGCGCAATGGTACGATGCCAATATCTCGATCCCCGGATGCGACAAGAATATGCCGGGCTGCATCATGGCGATGGGGCGGCTTAACCGGCCGTCGTTGATGATTTACGGAGGTACGATCAGGGCAGGTTGTCTGCCGTTGCACCCGAAACTCGACATCGTTTCTGCTTTTCAATGTTATGGCGAATACATCACCGGCAAGATCACCGACGAAGAACGCCAGTCGATCGTCGAAAAAAGCTGTCCAGGAGCCGGAGCGTGCGGCGGGATGTACACCGCGAATACGATGGCCTCGGCAATCGAAGCGATGGGAATGTCATTGCCGTACAGTTCATCGATTCCCGCCGAAGATCCGCTGAAAATGGGCGAATGCCTTGCGGCAGGAAAAGCGATTCTCACACTGCTCGAACTCGACCTGAAACCTCGCGACATCATGACGCGAACCGCATTCGAAAATGCGATGGTTCTGATTATGGCGACCGGAGGTTCGACGAACGCCGTTCTGCATCTGATCGCGATGGCACGTTCAGTGGACGTGCCGCTGACGATCGACGACTTCCAGTCAGTGAGCGACCGGATCCCGTACATCGCCGATTTGAAACCCAGCGGCATGTACGTCATGGAAGACTTGCATCACGTTGGCGGCACTCCGGCGGTAATGAAATACCTTCTGGAAAAGGGGCTGCTGGACGGAAGCTGCATGACGGTGACAGGCAAGACTGTTGCCGAAAATCTGAAAAGCGTGCCAGGCCTCGCCGCAGGTCAGCGAATAATTCAGCCGATCGAAACCCCGCTGAAGGAATCGGGTCACATCCGAATTATGCGAGGCAACTTCTGCCCCGACGGGGCAGTCGCGAAGATTACCGGAAAAGAAGGACTTGTCTTTTCCGGCCCGGCTCGCGTCTTCGATTCGGAAGAATTGATGTTGAAAGGACTCGAAGACGGCCTGATTCACAAAGGTGATGTCATCGTCATCCGTTTTGAAGGGCCAACGGGTGGACCAGGGATGCCCGAGATGCTGACACCAACGTCGGCCATTATGGGGGTTGGTCTTGGATCCGAAGTCGCCCTGATCACCGATGGCCGATTCTCGGGT
>JANXOO010000975.1 GCA_025353525.1 Schlesneria sp.
AAAAGACGAAGAAGTCGAACGCGCCCGTCAGCGCTTGCTGAAACAACGAGAACAGGAAGCCTCCGACTCGCCTCAATTGGCCGTTCATCTGAGTGAATGGGCCGCCCAGGGGGACTGGCGTCTGTATTTCCTTTACCGCGACCGCCTGGAACAGGTGACTGCGAAAGATGTCGGCCGAGTGGCGCGAGCGTATCTACGGACGAGCAACAGAACCGTCGGCATCTATTATCCGACAAAAGAGGCAGAGCGGACCGAGATTCCACCTTCTCCTGACCTTGCGACGATGATTGGTGACTACAAAGGTCGTAACGAGACTTCTGTCGGTGAAGCGTTTGATGTCAATCCGGCGCGGATTGAAGCCCGGACGAAACGCACTTCGATCGAAGGGATGAAAGTCGCATTCCTGACAAAAAAGACTCGCGGAAACACAGTCGTCCTGCGATTGAACTTCCGTTACGGAGATGAAAAGACTCTCTTCGGGATGGGGAAACTCTGCGAGTTTCTGCCGTCGATGATGACGAAGGGGACGAAGCTGCTCACCCGGCAGAATCTGCAAGACCAACTCGACAAGAACCTCGCGTCACTCGGTTCAAACGGTTCGGCAGGAGAAGCGAATTTTTTCGTCGAAACCAAGCGGGATCACCTGGTCGCCACGATCGAACTGTTGCGTCAGGTACTGCGTGAACCGGTCTTTCCGGGTACCGAACTCGACATCCTCAAACAGGGACACCGATCCGACCTTGAACAGGGGCAAACCGATCCCCAACAATTGGCGATCAGAGCCGTCCGCCGCGTGCTGAATCCGTATCCGCCTGGCGACGTTCGCTATTACCCGACGCACGAAGAAGAAATCCGTCAGACCAATGAAATCGATGCTACGGCAGTCAAGCGGTTGTATTCGGAATTTTTGGGTGCACAAGCGGGACAAATTGTCGTGGTGGGTGATTTCGATGAAGTGGCTACGACGCAAGCATTGACGGGAATGTTGAAGGGCTGGAAAGCACCGCAAGCGTATGCACGCGTCGAACGGAGTGGCAAAATCGAAGTCAAACAGGATCTGGTAAAGATCGCCACTCCCGACAAGGCCAATGCGTTTTATTATGCGGGAGGAGTCGTTCCGATGCGCGACGACAATCCTGATTATCCGGCGATCCTGATGGGCAATTACGTCTTTGGCGCCGGGGCACTTTCTTCGCGACTGGGGGACCGAATCCGCCAGAAAGAAGGACTGTCTTACGGTGTCGGGTCGGGCTTCACCTCAAGTTCGGTCGACACCCGGGCCACGCTGACGATGTATGCCATTTATAACCCGTCGAACCTCGACAAAATATCAACGGCCATTCGCGAGGAACTCGGTCGACTCATCTCGGACGGAGTCACACAGAAGGAACTCGACGATGCCCGTCGCGGTTTTCTGCAGGGGCAACAAGTGACGCGAACTGATGATTCGAGGTTGGCTCAAATCCTTGAATCGACACTTTTTGCGGATCGCACGATGGACTTTTATACGACGCTGGAACAGCGGATTACCGAGCTGACTCCGGAACAAATTCGCACGGCGTTCGCAAAGTACATCGATCCGGCACAAATCCTGACGGTCGTGGCGGGCG
>JANXOO010001029.1 GCA_025353525.1 Schlesneria sp.
CTCTTCCAGATCGGGCCGACGGTATGGATGATCCATTTGGCCGACAGCTTGTGGCCGCCCGTCAGCTTGGCCTCGCCCGTGGCACAGCCGCGCAGCCTCCGGCATTCCTCGTAAAGTTCCGGCCCGGCAGCCCGGTGAATCGCGCCATCCACGCCCCCGCCACCCAAAAGGGAACTGTTGGCCGTGTTGACGATCGCATCCACCTTTTGTTGGGTGATGTCGCCTTCGAGTCGGTTTCTCGCGTGGCCTCCGCAATTACCCCTGTGCCCGGCGGAGTCGGCCCGATGACGATTGCGATGCTGTTGGAAAACACGCTGATTGCCGCAAAGTTTTCGTGCCTTCAGGCGTTCAATCCCTCGCACAGCGAGTAGAATTCTCAAAATGGCAATCCGGGCAGTCTGCGTCGCGGAATTGCTCGTAACCTCGTATCGACAAGAATCTGCGAATCCTTTAGATTTTTTTCTCAGCCCTCTCCAACCGGATATTCCCATCTATTGATCCTGTCCGTTTCGATTCATTTGTCGAGTTTCGTCGCAGATGAGTTCGATGTTGAAGCCTGTCGGCAAAAATTCCGTTCCATTCCTCTTTCAACCAGGGACGGTTGAATGGCCATCAATTCGCGTCAAAGTTGTCTCGGAGCAATGCTGCTTGTCGCATTCGCTGTCTCGGGCTGCCAGTCATCCAAAAGCAAATGGGCGACTGCGTGGAACGAACGTACAAAGGCCAAGCCTCATTTCACGGGGACCGAAGGTCCGGACAACGTCACTTATTGGCCCTATAAGGCCGGTTCCGACAAGAAAAAGATGTCGGCCCTGCCCGCCCGGCTTAAAGACAAGCTGGCGCGAAATTCCGAAAAAACAAAAAATGCCGAGCAGTTGACTGATCTCCTGAAAGAAGGGGACCAACTGCGGAAAAACAATCAGTTGGACGAAGCCCGACAAGTCTACGTCAGAGCGCTGGTGAACTCACCCGATAACCCCGACGTACACCATCGTCTGGCGATTGTTGCTGACAAGCAAAACCGGTTTCCGGAAGCAGATCAGCACTACCAGACGGCACTGAAAGCTCGCCCTCGCGATGTCAACTTACTCAGTGATCTCGGATATTCATATTCACTTCGGGGCGACACGAATCGAGCCGAGATGACGTTGAAAGATGCCCTGGAAATCGATCCCCGGCACCAGGGTGCGATGGCCAATCTGGGCCATCTTTATGCGCAACAGAACCGGTATCAGGATGCATTGGAGATGTTCCGCAAAGGCGTTCCGGAATCGGACGCGAAGGGGTACCTCGCCCGCCTTTTCCCACAGGGTCACCCTCAGTCAGAATCCTATGCAATGGCTGATCGCGGAGGCATGTCTGCCAATTCGCCAGCAGGTGCAACTCCGCCTGTCCGCCAGACCGACCTGAAGAACATGAGTCAGGAAGAAGTGATGCAAGAGATGGGTCGCATCGCCCAGGAAGCCAGACAAC
>JANXOO010001063.1 GCA_025353525.1 Schlesneria sp.
CGGGGGCGTCGTCAGCGTTGCAGTACCAAACGGCGCCGGAGTATTGCGGGCGCGATAAACGAGCAGATTTCGATAGCTGACACCGGCGAAAAACTTCCAGTGCTCGTCGCCACATTGGTCGCGTTGCAACGCTTCGATCAAAGTACGGGCGAGCGGGCCGGGAATCTGTTCGGCAGTGAAACTGGCCATCCGACCGTCTTTAACGGTCACAAAATTGCAGCGAATGCACCAGTCCAGCGGGCCTAGTTCAATTCCCTGTGCCGCAGCTTCCAGCGGAGCGCGACCCGTGTGAAACTTCAGCGGATCATAACCAAAAAGACTCATCGTTCCGACATCGCTTCCCGAAGGCATTGAAACGGGAACATGGTCGGCTCGACCGACAAGACCCTGCCGCGCGATTTCGTCCATATGGGGGATGTGCGCCGCCTGGAGCGGGGTTTTTCCGTCCAGGACGGATTGCGGTTCGTCGGCAACGCCATCGGGAATGACCAGGGCGAATTTCATAGGATTCGTCATCAAAACGGGACAATTCGGGCTTTTCGGACTTCGGTTGTAACGGAGACTGTCGGGGAATGTCGACACCAAAGATCGTTTCCTGAAACCGCATCTTGCCGAATTTGCCGATTCTCGACTACATTCCGCAATTCTGCAGCCACAGCGACAGGATATCGCTGCCTGGCGTGATGAATGCTGTTGACAAGGCGGATGCACGGATGCTGAATCGTCTGCGACGTTGGATGAGTCCCGACCTGGCCATCGATTTGGGCACGGCGAATACGCTCGTTGCCATTCGGGGCGAAGGAGTCGTGCTCGACGAGCCATCGGTTGTCGCATTGCAACAGGGAAGCCGAAAGGTCCTCGGACGCGGTACGGCGGTCGGAAAACTCGCCAAACAAATGCTGGGCCGGACCCCCGATTCTATCACGACCGTCCGTCCGATTCAGAACGGAGTCATCACGGACTTTGAACTGTGCGAAGCGATGCTTCGATACTTCATTCAGAAGGCAGCTCGCACGACTCCCGGCTTCAGACCAAATGTTGTGATCGCGGTCCCCGGCGGAATCACCAGCGTCGAAAAGCGGGCCGTCTTTAACAGTGCTGAGCGAGCAGGTGCGGGCAAAGTCTATCTGATCAGTGAATCGAAAGCAGCAAGTATCGGGGCCGGCCTGCCGATCTCGGAACCGCTGGCGAGTATGATTTGTGACATCGGTGGTGGCACGACCGAAGTAGCGGTGCTCAGCCTCGCACAGATCGTGACTGGCAAGTCGCTGCGTATCGCGGGGGACGAGATCGATCAGGCGATTATGAAGTACATGAAGCAGCATTTCGCGTTGCGAATCGGCGATCAAACGGCAGAACAATTGAAAATCAGGATCGGTTGTGCCTGGCCGCTCGACCAGGAACAGACGAGCGAAGTCCGGGGCCTTGATATCGTCAGCGGGGTCCCTCGCAAGGCCACGGTGACCAGCGAGCAGGTTCGTGAAGCGGTGAAAGGTCCACTGGCTTCGATTCTCAATTGTGTGAAAAGTGTGATCGAACAGTGCAATCCGGAACTGGTTGCGGATCTTTCGGATACGGGCATGGTCCTGTCGGGAGGCGGATCGTTAATGCCCGGCTTGCCACTCTTCTTTCAGGAACAGCTCGGTATCCCGGTTCGCGTCGCAAACGACCCGCAAAGAACGGTTGTTCGTGGTGCGGCAATCTGTCTCGAACATCTGTCCCAATGGAAGGACAGCCTCGAAACCAACAATCGGTACTTGTAGTCGCAGAAATCCGGGACGTTCCCTGATTGCCAAACTTCTGACCGTGAGCAGACTATGACGCCTCGAACAGTTCTGACGCTTTGTTGTCTCGTCCTGACAGGGACGGGAATGTACTTCGCACCGGACAGCGTTGCGACCACTTTTCGAACGACGGTGATCGACGCCTTGCGACCGGGACACGAAGCCATTCGCGTCGGACTCGCGTCAATTCGTAATCATTTTCCCGGCACGCAAGCTGACGACGCGGCGTTCGCGAGACTGGAAGACGAACTGGAATCCGCACGTGAACTCAACCGCGCACTCAGTATCCGGCTGGCTCAAATCAATGAACGGAAACTCACCGACAAAGAAATTTCACCGGCACTGTTACGAACAATGAGTTCGAACCGGTTGGTCGTGCCTTCGATTGTCGATGTGGCGGTGCTGGGCGACACGGTCGCCGAAGCGTGGCGAGCCGGAAAG
>JANXOO010001072.1 GCA_025353525.1 Schlesneria sp.
TCTACCGCGAACGACTCGGCGATGCCAGTCAGTTATACGCTTCAGTTGTCGCCGCGAACGGCAGTTTGTTCGCCGTTTCCCGTGAGAAAGGAACGTTTGTCTACGCGGCGAAGCCTCAGTTTGAATCGGTCGCCAAAAACTCGGTCGATGACGATGCCGGAACCTGCAATGCGACGCCGGCATTCTCGAACGGTCAGATGTTTTTGAGAACCAATCGCTACTTGTATTGCATCAGCCGCAAATGATCCGGTACGTTGTCGTGCAAGTGCATCGCGATGCCACTGTTCGACAACTTTGAATCAACCGGAAAAATTATGACGAACACGATTGATCGACGGGATTTCCTGAACACAGCCGGACTCGCCGCAGTCGTCGGAGCGTTGGCCGTCTCGAACCGGACAACCGACGCCGCTGAAGCGCCGGACGGCAAGCTGCGACTCCGCAAAGCATTGAAGCTCAGTATGGTCGGTGGCAAGGGCTCACTGGTCGACAAGTTCAAAATGGCCAAACAGGCGGGGTTCGAGGGAATCGATGTCGACAGCGATCAGCCCGTCGATGATGTCAAACGAGCGATGGCGGAATCAGGTCTGGTTGTCCACGGCATGGTCGATTACGTCCACTGGAACCAGCCGCTGAGCAGTCCCGATCCCGAGGTGCGTGCCAAAGGCGTCGATGTTCTGAAGAAGTGTTTGCGAGAGACCAAAATCTACGGCGGCACGACAGTGCTTCTGGTTCCAGCCGTCGTGAACAAGGACATCTCGTATGAAGATGCCTACCACCGGTCGCAGGCCGAGATCAAAAAGTGTATCCCGCTGGCCGTGGAACTGGGGATCAAAATCCTTTTCGAAAACGTGTGGAACAATTTTCATATGAGTCCGGTCGAAATGAAGCGATACATCGACGAATTCGAGAACCCGATCGTGGGCTCGTACTTCGACATCGGCAACATCGTCAACTACGGATGGCCCGAACACTGGATTCGGACACTGGGCTCGCGAATCGGAAAGCTGGACGTCAAGGAGTTTAGCCGCAAGATCGCAAACGAAAAAGGAAAAGGAGCCGGGTTCGGGGTCGAAATCGGCGAAGGAGACTGCGACTGGCCCAGCGTCATTTCCGCGTTAAAAGAGATCCGGTATTCCGGCTGGGCCACAGCCGAAGTCGGCGGCGGGGAACTCGAACGGCTGACCGAGGTCTCTCAGCGAATGGACAAGCATTTCATCCACCCCTACAACACATGAAAGCCATTGTTCACACCTTGGGAACGTGAGCAATGACGAAGGCAAAGGTCATCCCTTACGACAATTTTTCGGGTTCGCCGGGCGTATTGCCAATTGGCTTCGACCCGATTGAAACGGCGGCAACGGGGAGGCTGATGCTGAACCGTGTTCCCCGACCGGGTTCGCTGTCGCAATGAATGGCACCGCCGTGAACTTCGACAATCTTGCGAACTGTCGGCAATCCGAGTCCGCTTCCGTCCTGCTTTGTCGAATAGAACGTATCATACATTTTTGCCTGCGTTTCTGCCGTCATCCCTTCACCAGTATCGATGATTTCCAGAGTGACTTGACCGTTGCGCAAATATGTTTGAAGTTCCAGGACTCCTCCGCGCGGCATCGCCTGTTGCGCGTTTCGGGAAAGATTTGTCAGGACCTGTCGAAACATCAAAACATCAATGCTGACAGCGGGAAGGTTCACTGCCAGATGCGGACTGATTTCAATCCCCTGATCCTTGGCCTGTGGTTGATAGAAATCGATGAATTCCTGCACCAGAGCGTTCAAATCAGCCGGTTGCGTTTCCAGCGCGCCGACTCGAGCGAACTGCAAAAAGTCGTTCAGCAATCGTTCCAGATGAACGCACTGCTTTCGCAACCCGGTGACCTTTTGCAGCATCCGGCGCTCACGCGGGGAATCACCCGCCGTCAGATCTTCCAGCAGCAGATCCAGATTAAGCGTGATCGTTGAGAGCGGGTTCCGAATCTCGTGGGCCAACCCACCCGCCAGCAACGCAATTTCGGCGTATTGCGACAGCAATCGCTCGTGGTCACGAGCAAGGCTCTGATGGTCACGCTGTGACTGATTTGAGTCCATCGCACGTCTCAAACCGGCATCGACGGATGCCGGGATTACGAGTTCGGTGAAGCCAGGCTGAAGCCTGAACTTCTACGTTCCCAAATCTTTCGATAACGCTTCACATTTTTTCGGTGCAGGCATTGTCACGTTTGAAATGTGAAGACAGGCTGATGCCTGACCTCCAACTTTCAACGTGCCTTCCTTTTGGCGAATCATTCGGGCGAATCGCCGTCGTGAGTGTCTGTCCCGGCAGCGGCTTCGCCTTCGGATTGCTCAGCTAAAACGGCTTTGCGAGACAGTTTGACGCGGTTCTGATCGTCGATTGCGATCACTTTGACCTGCAATTTGTCGCCGACCTTGCAGATTTCATCGACCGACTTCACGTAGCCCGTTGAAAGTTCGCTGATGTGACACAGGCCGTCCTTACCCGGAGCGATTTCGATGAATGCACCAAAATCCTTGACCGAACTGACAGTGCCGTTGTAGACGCGACCAACCTTGATTTCTTCGGTCATCGCTTCCACGCGAGCCAAGGCGTCTTCTGCCCCTTCGCTCTTTGCACAGGCAATCATCACGGTACCATCGTCAGAAATATCGATCGTGGCGCCGGTCTCTTCCTGAATGGCACGAATCGTCTTTCCGCCGGGTCCGATCAGCATGCCGATTTTGGACGGATCGATCTTCGTTCGGAGCAATCGAGGAGCGTTCGTCGAGATTTCTGGTCGTGGACGACGGATCGAAGTCAGCATCGTTTTCAGAAGTTCAATTCGCGCCGTTCGAGCCTGTTCCAGCGTCGCGCGAATGATCTCTTCGTTGATACCGTCGATCTTGAGATCGAGCTGAATTCCGGTCACACCTTTTTGCGTTCCGGCAACTTTGAAGTCCATGTCACCGTAGTGATCTTCGTCACCCATAATATCGGTGAGCAATACGAATTTATCCTGCTCTTTGACCAGGCCGATCGAAATTCCGGCGACCGGTTGAGTGATCGGCACGCCAGCATCCATCAGCGCCAAAGTAGCACTGCAAACCGACGCCATCGAACTGCTTCCGTTCGATTCCATGATATCCGAGATCACTCGAATCGTGTACGGGAATTTTTCTTCCGGCGGAATCACTGAATAAACCGAACGTTCAGCCAAGGCTCCGTGTCCGATTTCCCGGCGACCTGGGCCACGAATCGGTCGACATTCGCCGACAGAGTACGACGGGAAGTTGTAATCGAGCATAAATCGCTTGTGAATCTCTTCAAACAAGCCTTCAACCCGTTGCGAATCCCGCGATGTTCCCAGAGTGATCGTACAGAGCGATTGGGTTTCACCACGTGTGAACAGTGCCGAACCGTGAACGCCAGGCAGCAGGTCGACCTCACACGAGACCGCCCGCAAGTCTTGCGATGTTCGTCCGTCAAGTCGTTTGTCTTCGAGGATCAGGTCGCGAACAACGCGATGCTGCAATCGCTCGAATGCGGCACTAAACTGGTCTTTTGTCCACCCCTCTGCCGTCACAGTGGCAGCGTTTGGAAAGTACGCCGCGACAAGTTCGTTTTTCAGTTCTTTCGTGGCACCGCGACGGTCCGCTTTGGCTCCGGCGACTTTGACATCGCGAAGTCGGCTGTAGGCCCTTTCACGCAACGCCGCGTCGAACGGATTCACTGGTGCAACGGGAGCGACAAATGCAGGGCGACCGACCTTCTTCTTCAATTCTTCCTGGAGCGAACAGAGTTCGACGATCGCCCGGTGTGCGAACATAATCGCATCGGCCATTTGTTCTTCTGGCAACTGTTGTCCGAACCCTTCGATCATCAGGACCGAATCTTTGCTGCCAGCAACGACCAGGTCAAGTCGGCTTTCAGCGATTTGTGTCCGTGTCGGCATCAGAATGAAATCTTCACCGATCAGACCGACGCGAACGGCGGCGATCGGTCCGTTGAACGGTACCGGAGCCATGCTCAATGCGGCGCTGGCACCAATGATCGACAAAACGTCCGGGTCGTTTTCAGAATCAACCGCCAGAACGTTCGACATCACCTGGACTTCTTCGATGTATCCTTCCGGAAAGAGTGGCCGGATTGGTCGATCGGTCAGTCGGCTGGTGAGAATTTCTTTTTGAGTCGGACGACCTTCTCGCTTGATGAATCCGCCCGGAAATTTTCCGGCAGCAGCGGATCGTTCGCGATAATCGCAAGTCAGCGGAAAAAAGTCGGTTCCCGGTCGCGAGGGGCCGTTCTGGGCTGCCACAAACACTACGGTGCCGCCAAAACGAACCAATACGGCTCCCGCCGCCTGCCTGGCCATCTCGCCAGTTGTAAGACTGATTGTTCTTCCGGCAAATTCACGTTCGACGACGACTTTCACGATGATGTTCCTGCAAAGATAATTTTGAAATACCGGCTTCCTTCAGCTTCTCGCAGAGATTTTCTCACAGGCGCAGCAACGAACTGCGAGTGAAAATACCTCAGATACGAGCCCGAAAGGTCTGGACGTACGTCCAAAGTGACTTTTTTGATCGACCGGAAAGGCACGGTTTTCGCCAGACAATTTCAATCCCGCAAACACGCGAGAAAACGGCAAAGCGTGCCAATGGAGGTCGTTCGACCTACTTTCGCAATCCGATTTTTTTGATCACGTCGGCATAGCGACCGGTATCGGTTGCCTCGAGATACTTGAGCAGGCGGCGGCGTTTGCTGACCAGCATCAAAAGTCCACGCCGACTGGCGTGATCCTTTTTGTGCAACTTGAAGTGCTCGGTCAACTGAGAGATCCGGCTCGACAGAACCGCAACCTGGACTTCCGGAGAACCGGTATCGGCTTCCGTTCGCCGATACTGCTGCATTACTTCTGTCTTAAGCTCTTTCGTAATCGACATGTCTCAAACCCTGCCTTAGTTTCAACTTGCGGCCGTTCACGCATCTGTCAGATTCGCCAATCAACAAGCCCGCAGGCTCAAATCGCACGGACTGACACGTTGCGACCATCGGCCACTCACGTTTTTAACCCTCAATAAAGTCAGGCGGTAGTCTATCGTGTGGGCGAAACTTTGCAACGGAGAACCCGTTTCGTGGAAACAGGGCCGCAACACGAAGCCTGAACGTCGTTTTCGTTAAATAATGGCTTCGCAGCCTGCCTTCCATTTCCGATCTTTGATGCGTTCAAGTCGGATAATTCCGCGCCAATTCGTTCCCGCCAGTTCCACTTCACAAAGATCCGGCTGATTGATTCGCCATTCAAACGTTCCTGAATCCTGCCGAATGACCGATCCGCGGCCCCCGCTCACCGGCCCTTCATAGTCGAGATAAAGCGTCCGATGATCGGGCAAACCTTCGGCGGGAATCTCGCAAGTTTTAACGGAAGTGGGGTCGGCAAGCATTCGCCACGAAAGGCAGTTGTCACCATTCTCCAGCAAGAAATCCCAATGGAGTGACGGATGATCGTGAATCAGAATCGCAAATCGCAACATCGTTTTGGATCCGGTCGCAAGCCGTAGGCTCACAGAAATTGCGACTGCCTGGCAACCTTGCGGCCGGGGATTCCTGCCCATGACGTATTGGCGGGCAGCGTTTCCCCCTTCATCACCAGTGACAGTTCCCCGATCGACGTACCCTCGCACATGTGTGCATCGTACAACACAACTGACATTGCTCCGAGGTTGCAGTCGTCGTCGATCCGCACGTAAGACATTTTCATCACACGGTCTTCAAACAAGTGCGTTTGCAACGTGCAGTCCATGTTCACGGAAACGTTGTTTCCGATCCGAACCAGGTCGAATTCGGTGAAGCCCGTCGTATCAAGATAGACACGGTGTCCGATCTTTGACCCTAACAGCCGAAAAAACCAGCATATGTACGGCGTCCCCGTCAGTAATCCTAAAAAATACGGCGTCGCAAAGTTATCGAGCAGCGACGTGACAACTTCCGTCCTCCAGACAAAAGGACTCCACAACGGACGTTCACATGGTCGGTAAGTCCCCATCAAAATCCACTTCAGTCCGATCATCACCAATGCGGCGGCACATCCCGTCTGAATATACAGTAACGGAAATACTGCCACGATATTCCACACGGGCACCGGCCCGTGCATCACAAGGACCGCCGAAAGCAGGATATTCGTGAAAATCAGAAACAGTGTGGAAGGGAGAGTGATCCGGAAAAATTCGATCACCAGCCGCTGAGCCAGCAACCATCGCGTCGGACAGAACGTTTCTTCGGCGCTGAACGACGTACTCGTTTGTCGTTGCGGCAGAAAGAACGACGGTGAACCGAGCCATGAAGTACCTTCAGACATACTCCCCGCCGGAGATGTCGACAGAACTCCGACCAGACTGTCGTCCGGAATCTTTGCTCCGATTGGTATCAATGCGCTGTTGCCGATGAAGGTTCTCGATCCGATTCGCGTGTCGTCGATCACCATCACGCCGTCCTGGACCCGAGCCGCTCCCAACGACACTGCGTCCGCCACGAAACTTTCGTCGCCGATGTACAGACAGTCGGGCGAGACGTACGACGCTGTCGAAACCTCGGTGCGTCGGCCGATGGTTGCACCGAGTAACCGATACCACGGAGCGAAGTAGAGCGTCGAGTAAAGCGGTCCGATGACATCCAGACTGAGGCTCATCAGCCGGTCCACGAACCATTTGCGAAAATAGAACAGACTGTCGAGCGGGTACGTACCAGGCCGGACTCGACCCAGCAACAACCATTTTACGGCGGCAATTTCCAGACTGATCAGTATGACAAACGATGTCGCAACGAGTGGCGAAAGGACAAGGTAATAATAGTATTCGTCGATCGAATTCAGGTGGATCATCACGATCATGCCGGGGAAAAACGCGGCCATTGGCAAGAGCGGATAGATCAACAGGCCGATCGCAAAAAGGCAACCGAACCAGAAACGGCGCTTGAGCGACGGGCGGAGTCTCGACATCGAACATTCATGCTCATGTTTTGTGACAGCTAACCGTGCCGGTGATCCGCGCCAGATCTCTCGTGCCGGAATTGCTACGTTCGTCGGCAATAACGAAAGATCGTCAAGTTCCGAATCGTCATCCATTCGGGAACCGGGACAAAGTACCGTCCTGTTCCCCACGAAACAGCGACTCCCGATGTCGATGCGTCCCAGAATCAGCCAGCCGTTTTCAACCGATGCACCCGTAAAGTGCGAATCACACCCAAGACAACTGTCGTCGCCGATTGTCAGCAGATCGAATGCCTGACCGCCATCGTTACCCAGGAACGCATTCGATCCGATCTTCGCTCCCATCAACCGGTAATAGATCGTCAGCAGTGGTGTTCCCGTCAGGTAGGATGTCGGAACGATGTTGCGCATCGATTGCACGAACCACCAGCGAAAGTAATACCAGCCCCATAACGGATATCGCCCTGCTTTGATTCTGCCGAGCACCGTCCATTTGATGACGATTGAAAGAATCAGCATTACGGGATACATCGCGACGATCGTCGTCAGCGACAGTAATGCCGCTTCGAGTCCCGCGTTGCCCCGATCAAGCATAAACGTATAGGTTAAATAGGGCGCAAGCCACTGCGTGGAAAAGAGACCGATTACAAAATACAAGCCGAAGAACTGCGCGACCGAGCACAATACGTACTGTGCCGTCGAAACGCGATGCCGGGCGACAGGATTCGCAACCGCCGCCGAATCCGTTGTAGATTTCGATGCCGACAATCGGCTGCGAAACGCGTCCGCCAGTGTCGTTACCGTCGGATGGTTGTAGACATCGAGCATCGAGATGTCGGCAAATTCAGCCGTTTTTCGCAGTGCCGAAACCAGTCGCGCGGCGAGCAACGAATGGCCTCCCAAATCGAGAAAAAAGTCCTGGTTCGGGCCAACGGAAATGCCGAAGACATCATTCCATGCCACCGCCAGTTTCTTTTCAAAGTCATCGCGAGGTTGCGATGCTTCCGAGACCGACGGGCCGGTCACGCGCAGACGCGGTGCAGGCAACTGCTTGCGATCAACTTTGCCACTGGTCAGCGTCGGCAATTCGACGATTGTTTCGAATAACGACGGGATCATATAGATCGGCAGGGACTGTCGCAGGGTCGACCTGAGTTCGTCTTCGTGAAATTCGACATGCGATCGGGGAACGATGTACGCGATCAGTTGCTGTACACCGGGAACGTCTTCACGCACAGTGACAGCTGCGGCAAGCACACCAGGACATCGCAAGAGTTCCGATTCGATTTCCGAGAGTTCGACGCGGAA
>JANXOO010001114.1 GCA_025353525.1 Schlesneria sp.
TTGTTTTAGCGCAAGATCGGAAGCGCTTCGGGGGGAACCAGAAGCTGGATGCTTCGCGCAGCGCCGGGCACCCGTGTGATGAGCCCGGCTTTTTCCAAGGTTGACCGGAATTGACCCCGTCGATAAGCGACGCAAGATCAAGCACGTCAATGAATTGCCACCGCCGATCTCGCGGACCCACACGACGAACGACGACGAATTCTGGTCTGGTGCCTGATCCCGGTGCCTGAGTCCTGGTATTGGGCACCAACAGATTATTTCGCTTTGGGCTTCAGCCGCACTGTCAATTCGTCGATTTCGAAATCGGCACCGATCGGGTCGAAGAGCGCTTTAAAGAATTCGGCTGCTGAGAAGTTTTTGACATCGATACTCACCTGTTTTTCGAGATCGATTCCGGCCGCTTTAAGTTCGTTCGCGTCATAATCGAAGCTGATCGCTGACTCTTCCAGCTTGCGCATCACCGCACTGACCGGCGTGCGTTCGGTTTTCAGAAGGAATTTGCGGTTCCGGATCGGATCGGGTGTTTCAATCCTGACGGGACCATTCGCGGTTCCCCGCAACAGGTTGGCGATCGCCTCGTGTTCCTCCACCGTTCCACGGACAACAACTTCAGCTGTTAACTGTTCAATGTCGACTTTGGGAAACCGCTGCAGAATCGCTGAAATGGCGTCCGCAGGTTTCCGTTTTGATCGATGTTTTCGTTCCACAGTCACAGTCTCGGGCACGGGCGTCAGTTCAATTGAATCTCCGCCATTGATCCAGCGAAATGTCAGATCAAATTGAATCAGAATCACTGACAGTGCTTCAGGTAACGTGAATGCTGGCAACGTTGCGGCCGCCCACAAATCGTGTGGTACAAGTTCCAAATTGGAGATTGTCAATCCGGCCGGTTCGGTGATCTGGTCAAGAATTTCACGCGGGGTATCGAGGTCGTGCCATGCGAATGTGCGGCGTTCCATCAATTCCAACCGTCGTTTCTTCAAAATCGTCCCCGGATTCGATTGCAATTCGATCGTACGAAGCTCGATCAGGGTGCGCAACGACTTCGTTGCCGACCTTGGCCCTGAAAAAACGCAATTCTCCAGAATCGCAATGTCGCCGCCGGCTCGTCTGGCTATCGTTGTCAGTCCGATTTGCAGCGGTACATTGGAAATATCAATGGGTATTTCGACTGACGGGTTTAATCGCCGATCGAGGAGGATTGAAATGTGTCGCTCGGCCGCAACCTCGTTCAGTAGCGAACGCAGTTCGATATTCGTCCAGCTTCCGGACAAGGGTTGAGCAAGCGCCTGTCGATATTTTGGTCCGGTTAACAGCTCGACGGACGCCCGATCATCGGCGATCACTCCGCTGGCACTGGATAATCTGGTGCAAATTGCCAACGCCGCCAGGAATCTGATAGGAATCTCGCGTGGCGAATGCCAAATTGCGATGGTACCATGTTGAAAGCTCATAGTGTTTCGCGTTTCAGTTTGAACGACTTGAATCCAGGTTCCGGCAGTATATACGCTTGGCATCCTGAAACAGTGTGCGTGCCCAAAAATGATTCCTTTGCAAGATGCGTTCGCATTCAGGAAAAAGACACTTTGACAGTGTTCCACG
>JANXOO010001117.1 GCA_025353525.1 Schlesneria sp.
CTCTTCATGGAATGATCGGACTCATTTTTCGTGGGTCAGATTGCATTGCAATGCCCGGTATCGGGTGCTGTTTCGCCGTGAACCCTGGGAACGGGCGTACTGACGGACCGTTCGTTCCTGACAGATTTCAAGTTGCCCGATGGTCATGTCGCTGCAACAATCGGCCCGCTGCGCACGTAGTCGACCGATCAAACACTGCTGGAGTCTCTGCCGTGAATTTTTCCGATGTGATCGAGTTGTGCCGCGTTCCCGAGGGCAAGAAAATCAAGCTGAAGGATTACCATACGGACTGGGATGGGGATGCAAAGGGCAGTGCCGCCGACCGGCGACGCGAGGCCCGGCTGATGCTTGCCGAAGATGTTCAGCAACTTCGGACATCACAAGAACTGCTGTACGCAGCCGATTCGTGGTCGGTTTTGGTCATTTTCCAGGCAATGGACGCCGCAGGGAAAGATGGAACGATCGAACACGTGATGTCCGGGGTCAACCCGCAAGGTGTTGATGTCGTCAGCTTCAAACGTCCGTCCGACGAGGAGCTCGACCACGATTACCTGTGGCGCTGCTCGAAGGCACTTCCAGAACGGGGACGGATCGGAATCTTCAACCGGTCCTATTATGAGGAGGTTCTGGCAGTGAAAGTTCACCCGGAATTCATCGCGAATCAGAGGATTCCTGATGCAAACCCCGAAAAAAAATCGTTCTGGAAATCCCGTTACAAGGATATCAACCAGTTCGAACGTCGACTGGAACGAAACGGAACCCGCATCATCAAGTTCTTTCTGAACGTGTCGAAAGACGAACAAAAACGCCGATTGCTGGCGCGAATCGACGATCCGTCAAAAAACTGGAAGTTCTCATCCGGTGACCTGGTCGAACGGTCCCATTGGGATGAATACATGTCGGCCTATGAAGAAATGCTCTGTTCCACCAGTACGAAAACAGCACCCTGGTTTGTGATCCCCGCCGACGAAAAGCCAACAGCACATCTGCTGGTCGCCTCGATTCTGTCGAGCGAAATCCACAAGCTGGACTTGAAGTTCCCTGAACTGACGCTCGAACAACATGCGGCACTGATCGAATGCAAGGTGAAACTCGAAGCAGAAACCGACTGATTCCATCGCAAACTGTGCTTCTCAAGGGGGCAGACCTGGTGTAATGCGGCGACTATCATCCGTAAGTGGTCTTTATCGCTTCCAGGCGTTTCGGTCAAAATCCTTGCCGAGTTCTGTTTGTTGTCCGATCCGGACGTTTTCGTTTTGAGTCATTGCATTCGACATTTGAAACTTTTCCTGGCTCGTCATCGCGAGAGACAACATGCAATTGGCAACGCAGGTCGTGACAGCCAGGGATGGTGTCGACCTGTTTGTAAGACGTTACTCGCCCGATCAACCTGACCCGGATCGGGTGCTCTATTGGGTTCACGGAGTCGGTGAGCACGGTGCGCGGCACGAGCATATCGCTGGCGAAATGGTCAGTCGGGGCTGGACGATGATTGTTCCCGACCTGCGAGGTCACGGACGATCAACCGGGATCCCCACACACGTCCGGTCATTCGATGACTATATCAACGACATCCAGGAAATCTGGCAACGACTCGACCTGAATTCAGCCCCGCCCGTTTTGCTTGGCCACAGCATGGGGGGGCTTGTCGTCGTCCGCGCCGTGCAACAGGGACGTATTGTTCCTTCTGCACTGGTTGTGTCATCGCCCCTGCTGGGCCTGAAGCTGAATGTGAACCCGTTCAAGGAAATGCTGGGACGACTAATCTTACCTTTCTATCCGGCGATGCGGTTTTCCAACGGGATCGACCCCGCCAACATGACCCGCGATTCGGGCTTTGCATCGCTGCGGCGCGGCGACACGCTGATTAACAAAACCGTCACTGCAGGCTGGTTTTTCGCTATGAAAGAGGCACTCGTGACGGCAGAACGTGATGTGTGCCGCATCTCTCTGCCGGTTTTCGCGCTTCAAGGGGCCGACGATCGGACGACCGATCCTGCCGCGCTTGCCGATTGGTGGAACCGGATTCCATCGACCGGAAAAGAACTGCTCATCCTTCCCGGTCACTTGCACGAACTCTTTTTCGAACCTGACTGGAGCGATACTATCAACCGGATTCTCGATTGGCTGGAACGACGAAAGGGACGGGTATGACACCAACGCCTCACGCACACGGTTTTTCCGACGATGTCGAATTAGCCGGTCACATCATCGACAGTCTTTTGCTTCCCAAAGTGCTGGATGAAATCAACGCACTGGGGGGCGATTATCTGAGTCACGATATTTGCATCGGACACAACCGTCGTGACCCGAGCTATGTACGATTGACCGTGACAGCGCCGACGGAAGAATGTCTCGAGCGAATCCTCGTATCGATCGGTCAACACGGAGCAGTCCCCGTCGAACACCACGACATCCGCATTGAAGCCGCCGACATCGCCGGGGCGTTTCCCGAAGGTTTTTACGCGACGACGAATGAACCGACTGAAATCCGGTTCGGTGGCAAATGGATTCCTGTTGATCGTCAGGAAATGGATTGCGGAATCACGCTTGATCCCGCAAGCGGTCGAGCCAGGTGCGTTGCCATGGCAGATGTCAAAATCGGAGATCGAATTGTCGTCGGTCGACTCGGGACGCGTGTTCATCCAGTCGGACGCGGAAGTGGGGAACGGCGGCATTCATTCGGGTTCATGAACAGCACTGTATCGAGCGAAAAACCGAAGCACTTGACGGTACGCGAAATTGCCGAACAGATGCGTCGAGCGGCCGAGGGGAATGGTCGGATTCTGGTCGTGGCCGGACCTGCTGTCGTACATACCGGCAGCCACGAACTTCTGAGCTGGCTGATTCGTCGCGGCTACGTCCACGTACTGTTTGCCGGCAATGCACTTGCCACGCACGACATCGAGCAATCGTTTTACGGAACGAGCCTCGGGATCTCGATGGAGAGCGGCGGATCATCGGACGAGGGCCACGAACATCACCTTCGTTCGATCAACCGCATTCGGCGACTGGGCGGAATCCGCCAGGCCGTCGAACAAAACCTGCTGACGAATGGGATCATGTACGAGTGTATTTCTCACAATGTTCCCTTCGTTCTTGCGGGAAGCATTCGTGACGACGGACCGCTGCCCGATGTGATAACGGATTCGCTGGTCGCACAAACTGAAATGCGTGAGCTTGTGCAAGGAGTGACGTTCTGCCTGATGATCGCGACGACACTGCACAGCATTGCCGTCGGAAATTTGCTTCCAGCCTGGGTGAAAACGGTATGCGTCGATATCAATCCCGCCACAGTCACAAAACTCGCCGACCGCGGAACGTTTCAGTCGATTGGCCTCGTCACCGATGTCGAACCGTTCCTGAGAATTCTTGTTCAGGAATTGGGAGGAACGAGTCCGTAGACACATCCGGTATCGATTCAGACCATGCGAGATCAAAGTGATGTCCGAACTTCGCAAAGATCCGATCGTTGATCGCTGGGTCGTGATGGCTCCCGAGCGTGCGGCGCGACCGATCGACATCGTTGAGAACTTGCCGTCGGTCGATTCCGCGTTCGATCCTTTTGCCGAAGGAAACGAGAGCTCAACTCCTGCCGAGATTCATGCTTGTCGAAACGCCGAATCGGTCCCAAATGGCCGGGGCTGGCGAGTTCGTGTCGTTCCGAACAAGTTCCCCGCATTGCAGGGAACTGCCGTTTCCGAACGCCGGTGCGACGGGATCTACGAAGCAATGAATCCCTTCGGTGCTCACGAAGTAATCATCGAATGCCCGCATTTCGAAACCAACATGTCACGGCTGAGTGTCGAACATATTGGCGAGATACTGAAGGTCTACCGTGATCGCCTGAACGATTTGAAACGCGACCGACGACTCGTCCATGCGTTGATCTTCAAAAATCAGGGAGCTCTTGCAGGGGCATCGCTTCCCCACGCTCATTCGCAATTGATCGCCACACCGTTCGTGCCGGTGGCGATTCAGGATGAACTGTACGGATCACTTCGATACTTCAGTGACAAAAGTTGCGGGATTTTTGGCGAGATGATTCGGCAGGAACTGGCGACAGGGTCCAGGATCGTCGTCGATGCCCCCCGGTTTGTCGCCTTTTGCCCGTATGCCAGCAGATTCCCGTTCGAGACCTGGGTGCTGCCAAAGCAGTTGGCAAGTCATTATGAAAACATCGGGCTCGAGGCGATCATCGAACTTGGGACGATCTTGAAGACCGTCTTGCTGAAACTCGAACGGGCTCTCGACGATCCGCCATTCAACTATATGATTCACTCGGCACCGTTCGATCAGCCGGAGTTGCCCTGGTACAACTGGCATCTCGAAATCCTGCCGCGAACGACGCGTGTCGCCGGATTCGAATGGGGCAGCGGATCGTACATTAACACCGTTTTTCCGGAAGATGCCGCACGGATCTTGCGCGATGTTCGTTGAATTCTCAGGATTTGAGTCGTCTGAACAGGGATTGTCTGGCTCATACCGTGACTCAATCGTCCCAGGATTCAAACGGATTTCCGATCGCGGGTTCAGATGCGAGTTTATCGACCGACTTCGATCGCCGCGTCGAAGGCATGTCGTCATCGAGTGGATGAGCAGAGCGTCTCGGAGTCACTTGCTGCAATTCGGTCGGATCATCAGTGCGAACCGGCAATTGCCGAGGTTCTCGCGGTTTCGAGACCGACGCATCAGCATCATTTTCAAATTCGTCCTGCGCCATTCGATTCGCTTTTCGGTGAGCCGGGTTCGAAGCATCCGGAGCGTTCGCTTCCTCCTTTGATGCGGATTTGTTTTCCATCATTTGCTGAACCATCGCTTCCAGACGCCGGATTCGCTCGGCATCGGCGGATTCCTTTTTGGATTCCGAGACGACCTGGTGTGCGGCCAATTGAATTTGACCCGGGTTGGTTTCCGGCAACGCCCTGGCGAACGACTCGGTCGCTTTCGGATTCGGGCTCAATGAAATCGTTGCTGTCCGTTTTAACTTTCCCGTCAGCGACTCGGCGGCGAAGCGATCGACTTCGTCCGGCATAATCGGTGTCGCTTCGTCATCCGATCCGGTTTTTTTCCTTGGATTGTTGCCGTTGAGCGTCATGTTTGTCAGGTCTGAAAAAACTTGCGAACCGAACTTCGGCTTCACACGTACGCGCAGGGCACAATTGGCTTCTTTCACACCTCGTCTGACGTAGGGGACAAACACGGTATACGTTGGGCCGAGTGTTGTCTCCGCCAGATGGACGGCCCACGAACCGTTATCAAAATCGAACTGACGCAACGGTTTGGTTTGCTCGTCTTCCGTTCCCTGATCGTCAAACAAATAGATGCGGACATCGCCGTCCATTGCAATTGGGGTCGCCGTGCGACTTGACAGAAAAAGGATCTGGCCAGAAAAACCCCGACACGGCATTCCTTCCGGATCACGACCTTCCGCCTGTTGCCACAGGCATAGTATTTGTGAAACGGGGTCGCCAGCAGTTGCTTTGGGGATCTTCTTTCCAAACGGAAAATGGAACGTCGCGCAACCGACCGACGTGAAAAGCAGGATGCCGCACGACAGATTCATGACGACTTGCAAAAAGCTTGACATCTTTCCCATCCTCATCACGCTATTTCGACCGATTCAATAACTTCCTGGACGGGGCACTCCGCTTTTTGGCGGTGGACGGTTCAATCCAGTTTGCCGTCGTTACGCTTTTAGCCTCTGCCTCGTCGTCTTCCGTTGCCTTCAAACGCGATGCTTTGATCTGTGTGACGTTCGGATCTGCAGGGGGGGGCGGTGGCGGAATGTTCGGAGAAGCCTGTGATGGTGGTGGTGGCAGATTCGTCGGAAGTTCCAGAGGTGTTGGTAACTGTCTTAATGGTGCGGGTGAAACAGGTATCGCCCCCGTTGGCGACGGACTGACCCAGCCGGAATCTTCGCCTTCAAAAACATCATCCGGAGACGGAAGGGCTCGCAGCGGCCCGTGGACTTCTTCTGCTTCACTTTCAATGAAGTGGATGCGACCCATTTCGATTTCTTTCAGTGACTCTTCCTCACAGGCACCACTGATGATTCGCGGCGTTAAAAAGATCAAAAGTTCACTGCGGACCGTCGACCGGTTGTCGTATCGGAACAAACTTCCCACGACCGGAAGATCGCCAAGGAACGGTGCTTTGCGAGTGAACGAGTCGTCGCGCGAACTGATCATGCCGCCGATGACAATCGTGCTGTTCGACGGAACGAGGACCGTTGTACGAACGTTGCTGAGATCCGTGATTCGCTGTCCGACCGGCTGGCCGCGGGAGTCGGTTGTGACGATAACTGTTTCCTTGCTTAATTGGCTGCGATAGGCATACATCTGAATAACGACGTTTCCGTCCTGATTGATGCGCGGTGTCACTTCCATACCGATCCCTGTCTGTACCGGGGTCAACGTCGGCGAAATGACGCCCGTTTGCTGGTTGGTCACGAATGCCGACACTGTCGGAATGTTCTGCCCGACGAAGACGGATGCCAATTGACTGTCCAGGGCACGAATTTGTGGTCGGCTGAGAATCTGAATTTTGCGATTCGCGGCCAGAGCGCGCAACAATACGTTGACGGCATCGGAGCCGGCGGAAAGCACCAGTCCGCCAAAACCTACGTCGCTATTAGTACGCCCCAGCGAATAGTTGCTCAGTCCCTGTCCGCCGACGATATTCGGATTCGCTCCGACCGGCAAACCACCGATCCCGCCGGTCGAAAGATTGTTTCCGACCGGAAGAGACGGGTTCGTGAAGTCGAAGCCGGGCGACCCCTGCGCTGACAGAATCGACTGAGTCGACGTGGCGACACCGTTCGGAGACGTATTGGTCTGAGTGATAAATACGGGCGCCGGAATCAGGCTGCGTTTAAACAGGACAGGGCTTTGCAGCCCCAGTTCGATACCAAATTCGTCGGTATTATTCAGTTGCACTTCGACGATCAACGCCTGAATTACGACCTGTTTCGGCACCGCATCCAGTTTCGTAATCATTGCCAGAATGTCGGGAAAGTAACGAGGCGTCGAACTGACCAGCAGATTGTTCGAGATCGTATCAGGAATGACGATGACTTCACGTTCGAGCTGTTCAACATTGCTGATCAGGTTCGGATCGTTCTGTGTCAGATCCCGCTGCTGCGTAAAAAACGTCGTTATTGACTGGGCGATTTGCGTGGCGGGACTGTTGTTCAGCCGTACAACGACGTTCTTTCTGGACCGCAAGTCACTTTGATCCAGCCGTAACATGATCGCTTCGACGACGCGCAAGGCATCGCCACTGCCGACTGCGATAACGCTGTTCGTTCGCGTGTCGACCGAAAACTTGAGCGGCACCAGACTGCTGCTGGCATCATCAGCGTTTGCGATCGCGACCCCTAATTGTTGTCGACCCGCATTATTGCCACCTTGGCCCTGCGTCTGATTGTTGAATAATGAATTCAACTGGTTGACCATCTGACTGGCGTCGGCATGTTCAAGCCAGAAGACTTTGATTTCCGATACCGTCGATGTCGGACGATCCAGTTGCTGAATCAGGGCCGCAATCAGTTCCATACTTTTTTCGGATGCGGTCACGATCAGCGAATTAGCATGCGAATCGGGAGTCACTCGAATATCTGACAAAATTCCTGATTGCAGTTGCCGTGATTCGCCCTTGTTGATCGACAGGAAACTGAGCACTGTTGATTTGACACTCTTGAATGTCTCTTCGACCTGTCCACCTCCCAAACCCTGATTGCCACCCTGCCCGCCACCTCCACCGCCACTGCCTGACGATGTTGGCGGGGACAGTACACTTTGAATTGCGGCATTGATCACGGCCGCAAGTTCGCTGGCGACGGAGTTCTTCAATACAAAAATGCGAACCACATTGATCGATTCGGACCCCTCACGGTCCAGGCGTTTGATCAATGATGCGATTTCCGTCAGGTCGCGTGGTCGCGCTCGGACGATCACCGAATTCGACCGCGGATCGGCGACAACCAGACTTTTGGCCCCCAGCGATTTTCGGTCTTTGTAGAATTCGGTAATCAGTGTCTGAACCTCGGTCGCGATCGCCGACTTTAACGCAAACACCTGAAATTCGGTCTCCGGATCGACGGGTTGATCGAGTTCATCTGCCAGTTCGAGGATGTTTTCCATGTCAGCGCCAGGGGCGATGATCAGCAGCGAATTCGGTTTGGTGACAGGAATGATCGCGACACTCTCGCGCGGCTGGGTCGCTTTGCCCGGGAATTTCGTCAACTTTTCAAAAACCGATGTCAACAGTTCAGCGAGCGACTCGGAATCGACATTTTTCAAATGGACCAATTCAACTCGCGGAGCGGTCGCCACCGCCAGTTTTTCGATGTCCTTGATGACTTTTTCGACCTGTTCGACATCTTTTTCGTTGCCGATGATGACCATCACATCCAGGTCTTCAATCACCTGAATATTGACTTCACCCTTGAGGTTTCCGAGCGCACCGCCAATGGAGATTTCTTTCCGTTCGGATCTTTCATTTGGAAGCGGCTCATCGACATCGTCGTCCCGATTGACTCGTCCCTTTGGTTTCGATCCGCGGCCTTCGCGAATGCGGTCGATCTCGGCGGGAAGCTGTTCTGCAATTTGGCAAACGTATTTTGTACTTGACTTGGCTCGGGCACTTGTCTTGCCATCTTCGGGCCGATCAAGAGCGTTAAGCAGTTTGATGACGGCATTGACACTTGTGGCAGCGCCGTCGATCAGCAGTTCATCCTGTGCCTCGTCGATCGAAATCATGAATTCGACGGGTGACGACGCTGTGGCTTCCGCTAAAGGCGGCTCGCTCTTGAGCGAGCGGGCTGAGTCGGCCCCCTGGTGTTTCCCGGAAGTAGAATTCGCATCAGCCACGTTGGACGAACGTGCGGAAACGCGGAAGGCTGGCAGTTCGTTCCGTCCCGATTCGATCAGCTCAGCCGACGATCGCATCGATCGATAAACCCGTTTCGCCAATTCCAACGCCGGGACATGCTTTGCTCGAAAGACGGTTGCCGGCGCGGGGGCTCCGACAGCTTCCAGCTTCGATGGAGGCCTGGCGTCAAAGGGATGGACTTTGCGAGCGGGCGCGGCTTCACGTGCGTCAGGGAATTCTTCGTGCGAAGTCTGTCGCACGTGGCGATTCGAGGGGGAACGTCTCACTGCTGCTGGTTGTTCTGTTTCAGTGACCAGTTCGTTCGACGGAGATCGAGACGTGTAGCGTTTCGACTTTTGATCGATGATTTCCTGGTTGGCATTGATACGGGCTTGATTATCACGAGGTTGCGTCATCGAATCGGCACGAAAACCGGCCGGTTTGGCGACGATTTCCTGTTCATCGGTTTCGCTTTCTGATTTGACAGGCGTCGTTTTTGGAAGGACGGCGGGAGGGTATTGTGCTCGCGACGTCGTGACTTCGACCAGTATCAAAAAGTCCTTTTTCTCGATCAGACGCAAGCCCTGAATTTCAAGCTCTTTGTTGACGATGCGAAGAGCGTCTTTACGTGAATAATCGGTTCGGTCCGTCCGTGAATAACGGCCACGAGGCAGCTTGTCGGCGATGACTTCAAGATCACCCGTCGCCGCAATGTCCTGAAAAACCCTCGCCCAGGATGCCGAAATGTAAAACAGTTTGATCTTCGACTCAGCCGTTTCCGATTCGCTCTCGGACGACTTGACCGCAGGTTTGGGTTTTGTAGCGGCGAAGGCTGTCGACAATGTTGCGGCCGAAGGAATGTATCCCGTCGACCATGCGACCGTCGCCAGTCCGGTTGCCAATACCACGCCTGTCAGCGAACGCCGGATCAAAGAACGTTTGATTCGTATCAGTGAATCCATTCGACCGGTCGTTTCGGAGTCAGTTTCGATTTTGTGTGGTTTCATGAGGAATCAGCAATCAAGTGGTTAAACCAGTCGCAATCGCACTAATCGGTTTAATCGACAAAGTCGAACAGCCACTTGATCGCAAACTCAGTCCAGTCGCTCCAAATTAAGGTTGGCGCCAGATTTCCGCACAAATCCAGGCGTGCCACCACACAAATATTGAATGAACTATTGCCGGATTCGGCAGAAATTGCTGAAAGGTGCACACCGGGACCTGGCGAAATGACATAACTCCGGGATTGAAACCTGTCCCTAAAGAGGCACCGTTCGAATCATCGTTCGCGTTACGTGTACCGTACTTCGCGGTGCTGTTCTTCGAAGTATTCGGGCAACAGCGTGTCGGCTTGCAGGATCCCTTTGCGGGTCAAATTGATTTCGTCGCCGTTCAACATCAAGTAGCCTTTGGCCTGTTGCGCAGCGAGCGGCTTCGCAAACTCCGTCAGAATATCGACGCCAAATTTCTGACGGAACGGTTGTGCCGAAAGGTGACCTTCTTTCATTTGCAAA
>JANXOO010001229.1 GCA_025353525.1 Schlesneria sp.
AGCAATCGATCGATCAGGAGTTCTTTTCTGTCGGGACGATTGTCACTGAGAAATGCTCTGGTTTCATCCGGTGTTGGCAGTCGGCCGATTGTTCTTACGTATGTTCGACGATGAAAAGTTGCCGGATTCGCGGGTGGTGAAGGAAGCATTCCCAGCAGTTTCAATTTGTTCCACACCAGCCCATCGATCGCGTTCGACTGATGCAAGTTCTCGTACGCGGAAGCAGGGACGTCGCCTGAAAGCGGGATAGTCACCGAACAGACGGCGATATGATTCATGTATCGAGCCATGATGGCCGCTTCGCCAGCGACGGGTCCGGCTCTTACAATCCCGTCACCGGCAGCCGCGATATCCGCGATCGTTCGATCGTTCGACTGGAACGCGGTCGCTTCCGTGACATCACGGTGTCGTCCGTTGGAGTACTCGGCAATCACGCGCAATTGAAATTGCTGTTTTGGAGCGAGGCTCTGGCTGGCGGGTTCCGCCGTCACGCGGACGATTGTCGGAGCATCATCGGGTGTTCGCAGTAAACCTTCCTGTATCCAGGCCCGAAAATCTTCGTAGGGCGGACTACCAACTTCAAACCGTTTTCCACCTCCGTGCGGCAATTGTCCAACCGCCTTTTTCAGGAGAAGGCTGTCTTCCGGAGCCGACGCGAACACACGGCGCCCCCGTCCTTCCCGGACGAGCGCCGCGTAGTCAAAATCAGAATCGAATCCGAGCAGCGACAGTGCAAATCCGTTTTGACCGCGCGATTTGCCGTGGCAGGCACCCGCATTGCATCCCAGTCGCGTCAGCAGTGGCTGAATATCCGATTCAAAAGTCACTGGCGAGGAATCCGGATCATTTCCCGCGACGGCGTTGTCGCGTGTCGACGCAATCCCTGTCAGGACAAGAGCAACAACGGCCAACAGGGGCGCGAACTGTTTTGAAGAAAAACTCCGGAATCGCATCAACGATACCTGCCACCACACCGGTTCAATGAATTCACAGCCTTGACACATCAGCCCGAGTTTATCGGACGGGACGGCCTGGCGAAATACTGATCTTCATTAACCCGACCCTGAAGCGAAAAATTCTCTGCGTCTGTTGAAACGCCGACCGAAATCAGCGTTTGTTCATCAGTTGTTTGGCACAGCACGAGCAATTGTCTCGAATACGTGCTGCGGTCACCTGAACCAGTCGCATGGAACTTCGGGTCTAACGTGGAAGTGGCAAGGATGAGTCTTCCGGGTGGCCGTTCAGGCCGTCGAGATGCAATTCATCGGCGTCGACACGAAAGGTGACTTCATCGCCATCGATATCGATGACGGTCACTGTGACGTCACCCAACTGGATGACATCGCCCACCGTCAAACTGATTTCCTGGATCTGCATTAAGTACCTCCGTGTATCAATGAGAAATGAAAGGCATTGATCGGGGAAATGTAACGCTGATGCGGTTCGCAAGCAACAACAAACTTGCCATTCAGCGTGAAAATGCCTGGATCAGTGACCGGGATACATTGACAGGGCGCGGTTCCATTTTGACACAAGCGCACGACAACTGAGCCGATTGGTTGGCAATTCAAGAGGCCGTCCGCGACCATCAAGAATGATTCCGACAGTCCCTCCGTGAATCGTCGCGGTTCTTGCGACGCCTGGTCCGGCACCGACATCAAAGCCGCGAGCGGGTTCGAGCAGTGCTTCAGCGGTTTTACCGACATCAAGTCGAATTCGCAGCAGGTCGCCACCCAGAAGCACTCCCGAATCCTGAAGCGATCCCTGAAACGTATATCGACAATTGGGTTGTCCAGGTGTGACTCGTCCCGCCGGTGCAATGCAGGTGCCGAGAACGATCAAACAATCGCGTTCAAAGACCTCCATTGCAGCCCGAGGATGAACGGATGCCAGGACGCCCAGATGCGGCATCATAAAAATGCTGTCTTTTGCCAGTCGCGTAATCCCTTCGGGCTCGAATGCGTCGATTAACATCATGGCGGTCTGCTCCATCCGCGGTGCGTGCGACAGAACTCCGCCCGAGGCCACCAGCAGATCGAGAGCCATATTGTCGACAATTGAACGAGGGCCACTCTGCTGCATAAAAGCGTCGCCGATCGACCGTTGTCGCTGAACGCCGACCAGTGTTGTGGCAAATTGTTTGTGCTGCAAATACGACAACCTGAGCGCCTCGCGAGCGACGGCTTGCTCGAACATCAGGGCATCGAGCGTTTGTGGAATCGTCGTTGGGCGAATCATCTTGTTCTTGACACGGTTGCGCAACTCACCTTCATCGCAATCGTAAGGAACCCACCTCAGAATCATCGGCAGTGTTGCTTCGGAAAGGACGTTCGAGATGGAGTAGCTCATTCCCAGATTCGCACTGACCGTTCGATTGAAGACTCCGCCAAAGACCGAAAACATGTCGGTCGTCGCGCCGCCGATATCGACGCCGACCGCATTGATCCCCTGCACATCGGCAATCGTTTTCAGAATATCGCCGACGGCTCCGGGAGTCGGCATGATGGGTGCATCGGCCCAGGCAATCAGCTTGTCGTATCCGGGAGCGTGGGCCATGACGTGTTCAAGGAACAGATCGTGAACCCGATCGCGAGCGGGACCCAGGTTCTCGCGTTCGAGAACAGGTCGTACGTTGGGGACGACCGACAATTCGACTGAATCACCCAGAACTTCTTCGACCAGAGCTGCCGCCTCGTTGTTCCCGGCATAGATCACCGGCATTTTGTATTGACCGCCGAACCGTGGCTGCGGTTTCGCAGGTGCGATCAATTCAGCCAACTGAACAACGTGCGACTTCGTCCCGCCGTCTGTTCCTCCGGCCAGCAGTATCATGTCAGGACGTAATTCCCGAATCCGCTGAATCTGCTCGAACGGCTTTCGTTTGTCGTTGGACGCCAGTGTTTCCATCACAATCGCACCAGCACCGAGCGCCGCTCGTTCAGCACTGGCGGCCGTCATTTCGCGAACAACACCTGCGACAAGCATCTGCAGGCCACCTCCGGCACTCGATGTCGAAATGTAGATATCGCACCCTTCGTTGCCGCGAGCCGGTCGGATGATCTGACCGTTGTCGTCGATTAATCGCCGCCCCGCCAGTTCGCCGACTTCTGTTGCAGCGTTGATGACGCCCATCGTGACATCGGCTGTCGGCTCTTCAACAGTCGTCGGAGCTTCACCGCGAAACGTCTGCCGGTAAACGCCGTCGATCTTTTCGATCAAAATCGCTTTTGTCGTCGTGCTTCCGCAATCGGTCGCAAGAATGACTTGCAATGCGTCCGGGTCAGCGAGTTGTTTGGCAGACGACAGCGGCGACGGATGGTTAAAGGTCATATGTCGTTCGGCTTTGAAAACTGAATGAGTCCCGATGCTTCCCAATACCGTGCAATTGAGTGATACGATAAAACAAAACGGCTCAGTCGCTCATGATTCGGGATCCGATTCCAATTGCTGCAATCGCTCCGTGAGGTATTCGGTTGATCCGCGCTTTTCCAGAAACGTTGCAAATTCGCGGACTTCCACCGGATCGAGGATGACCGTCAGGAAGGGTTCGACGAATCTCAGCATCTGGCCTCCGACAAAGTGCAATGGTGCGGACGATTCGATCATCATCTGAGCAGGCAACACCATCTGCCGCCTGCCAATTTCCCGGCAGACCCGGTCGATCAGTTCAGCCTGTTTGGCTGAGGGGATCGCAGGTCCTCCTGCCTCGGTTGAAAACGCGTGTTTCAGCCAGGCGAGCATTCAGGATGCGCCTTTCCCTGCTGCCGAAAGGGCCAACTGTTTGATCCCCTTCAAATCAAGTTTCCCGGTTCCTAACAGCGGGATTTCGGCGACTTCGA
>JANXOO010001284.1 GCA_025353525.1 Schlesneria sp.
GAAATCTACGAGAAATCCGCGAATCGTGAAATAGGAAGGCTCGATTCCAGCAAAACTGACAATTTTCTTGACCGCGGAGTGATCGCAGAAAGCAGTCTTCTGCGTCGAAATAACAACATTAGCCGCGTCAAAAAAACACGAGTAGCGTTTGTGTTCGTACTTCGCGGCAGACCAATCGCGCAATTCCTACGGCGAGATCACTGATACAACGCGTTCGCAACCGATGAGAAGAACCACTAAAGGATTGATCGCACTTTCGTCAGGAAATCGGAGTTCGACGGGTACTTTAGCAGGATACGCGTCAACTGTTCCATCGCTTCGACGGGACTAAGCGATGCCAGGCTTCGGCGAAGCAGAGTGACCCCGTCGAGTACATCCGGAGCCAGAATCTTTTCTTCGCGCCGCGTTCCCGATTTGGAAATATCGATCGACGGCCAGATGCGACGTTCGGCAAGGTCCCGGCTGAGCACCATTTCCATGTTGCCCGTTCCCTTGAATTCCTGAAAAATCGCCTCGTCCATGCGACTACCGGTATCGATCAACGCGGTCCCTACAACGGTCATCGAACCACCTTCGTCGAACTGCCGTGCCATACCGAACATCTTTTTGGGAATGTCCATCGCCTTCACATCCAGCCCACCAGTCCCAGTTCGGCCGGTGTTGGTCCATTTGTTGAAGGCGCGCGCCGTCCGCGTGATACTGTCCAGAAGAACTAACACATCGCGTCCCGATTCCGCCATCCGTTTGGCGCGTTCGAAGACCAGTTGACTGACGCGAATGTGATTTTCAACTTCGCGGTCGAGCGACGAAGCAACGACTTCGCCCTTCACCCGTCGCCGCATTTCGGTGACTTCTTCGGGCCGCTCGTCAATCAACAGTACGATCAGATAAATGTCCGGATAATTCGAACTGACCGCGTCTGCAATTTCCTGCAACAGCATTGTTTTGCCGGTACGAGGCGGTGCAACGATGAGTGCTCGTTGCCCCTTGCCGATCGGTGTTAACAAATCCATCACGCGCATCGTGATGGGTGTCGCACCCGTTTCGAGTTTGATTTGAACGTTCGGATTAATGGGCGTCAGCGCATCGAAGTTTTTGACTTCGGCGTACTGCTCGGGAAGCCGGCCTTCAATCGTTTGAATCGAGCGTAGTCGTGGCCCCTGCCCTCGACCACCCGGGATGCTCTCGCCGGTAATCAGCACCCCTTCGCGGATGCCGTACTTTTCCAGCAATGTCCCTGAAACAAATGGATCGGTTTCCTGGGAAACATAGCCCGCTTTGGCGTCTCGCAAAAAGCCGTAACCCTTGGGATGCAGTTCGAGAATCCCCTGGACCGGAGTGGCCGTTTCCGGACCCCGTTCCCGATCAGGGCCACGATCCTGGCTGGGACCACGATCCTGGCTGGGACCACGATCCTGGTTCGACCGCGACTCGAAATGTGATCGGCCATTTCCGCCGGTGTTCGCGTGTCCGTTATTGTATTGAGGTCGTCGATTATCCTGGGGAGGTCGTCGATGTCCGCGGCCCGCACCCTGTTGACCGTAACCCTGCCCTGGCCCTTGAGGCTGATGGCCATATCCCTGACCCTGAGGCTGAGGCTGGTGGCCATACCCCTGACCTTGAGGCTGATTGTAACGGCCCTGGGGAGGACGTTGTTGAGTTCCGTAGTTGGGACCGTCGGGTTGACCGGGAACCCCGCGACCACGTCCTCGTCGGCGACGGCGGCGATTCCGGTTGGCTCCGCCATCCTGAAAGCCTTCGGGGCCTGTTGGATAATCGTTTGGACCTGCGGACGCCCCGCCGGATTCACCGGCGTCAGAATCAGACCGATCTTCCCCGGCCGGTTCGGCATCGTAGCCTTGAGTTTCTGAGTCACGCTCGGTGCGTTCGACACGTTCCGGAGCAGCCACATCATCATTCGCAGCGCGTGGCGCTTCGGTTGACCGGGTGGTTCGCCCACGTCGTGGTCGCTCGCCTTCCGCCTCGGCTCGTGGTGCGCCTCGTGGTGCGCCTCGCGGTACGTCAGCTATGTCACTTGCCACTTCTCCAGACACTTCACCTGCCGGCTCGGGGCGACGCGAACGAGTTCTCCTCGGAGCAGGTTCGCTCAGCGATTCGAAATCCATATCGCGTTCGGTGGGATATCCCTCGGATTCCGCTCGCACCGCAGCGATTTCGTCGAAAACATCTTCGATCACAGGCTTGTG
>JANXOO010001303.1 GCA_025353525.1 Schlesneria sp.
GCCAACTTCACGCTGCATGACAAACCGCCCTGCTCCGTCAGCAATCAGTGTCGGCGATCGCTGATCTCGCTTGAGAGTTGGCGCTGTTGAATGGGGGCCGAGTTCGCGAACGAGTCGAATGTTCTCCCAGCCGAGCGACCGGGCATGCTCGATCAGTCTTCGTGCCTCCGCGTCGACTTCCCCGTGTGTGGGTTCGGGATCAGTCACCTGGTCAACGACCGCCTGGCGATCTGCGGACCACGATTGCAATCCGGGTGCGTAAGACGGCAAGTCCTGCAAGATCCCGGTCAGCGGATGTATGGGACGCAAAAGCCATGAGGAGTTGCTGCCGACGTAACCCCTGCCGTTGACGTGCGATCTGACGTACCTGTCGGAGAATCGGAAGTTTTCCTGCCAACTCCAACCGTCACTGTCCCAGTCGTTGATTTGTCTGGAGCGGTCCGAAAAATTTGACGTGACTTCCCCGCGAAAACCTGAAGGTATACCAACGGAATCGTAGTCACGTTCCAATCGGTCCAAAGCCCAGTCTGAGGCCGAATCCCGCGCTTCCGGAATGGCCATACTTGGCTTTCCGGCATTGGTAGTGGCAAGCTTTGGAAGTTTGATGTTTCCTGGTCTGCGCCGTAACCAGGTCAATTGTCTTGCACCGAATTCGCCTCTGACTGCTTCGAAAGTGATACCTTTATTTTCCTCGCGGAAATCAGGAGATTGCGGGTGTGTAGAGTCATTGACCGTGAATTCAACCAGGCCATCCATGTCCATTAGCGGATCCGAGTTGACATTGATGTAATTCAGGAATGTGCCATTTGTCGTTTGATTGGTGGTGCCGAAGTTGAAATCCGGGATGATAAAAGAGCTATTTGGAACGACTCCATCGCCGTTAATATCCCGGCCTGACAGTGCCACCTCACCCGTGAAACGGTAGAGTTGCGTCAAGTTCGGATTCATCCGTTTCTGAACATCGACTGAAAACAGTAATTGATTCCTGGGGTTAATACCTCCATCAGGCAGTTTGAAGTATAAGTCATAATCGTTGAACGATTCTCCCCACCTGTTGAATACGTTCCAGGGCATTGACGTTGGATTTGTCGCCAGGACGTATCCGAGTTGCCAGGCCGAGCGGCGCCGGATCACTGATTCCCATGCGATCCGGGCCGGGTTGGCCGCAGCCTCTTTTGCTTGTTCCATTTGTTGAATGGCGTGTTCGAGCAATCGTACTTCGGACTGTTCCGCGCGAGTCAGCCGTTCCAGACGCTGAAGGTCCGATGCCGGTCGGTTCCCGGCGACGCTTCGTTCGTAGCCGGTCAGTGCCGATGTCGCTCGTGACCGAGCCTGAAGCAAGCGCTCTTTGGCTTCCACAAGTGGATCGGGATGTGATTGTCCATGGTCGGCCACAACAGGAATCAATGCCGGTGCCGGGTACATGGCCCAGTGATCTTTGCGACCTCGATCGACTTTGAATTGCTCGTACATGGCCTCGGTCTCGAGCACAAGCAGCGACGTGAACGGCGACATCACATACATCGATTTGCTCAGTTCAATAATCGGCGCCTTGTGTTCTGCCGCACCGAGTGCGACGAGTCGGTCAATTTCGAATTTGGCCCAGGTGCGAGGCAGATGGCCGCTGCCGGAATCGGATTCCCCCGTTGGTTGAGTTGCGAGTGTGATGCGTTGATTCCGACGGGTGGCACTGTCCGGAATGTCCAGAGTCCGGGAATACTGCTTTCCGTCGATTTTTCCAGTTAAAGTGACCGATTTTGGTAACGATTGACCCCGTGGAAAACGAGCCACTGCAGCCAGTTCCTGTCCGTGAGCCAGGGATTTGGTGAGCAACAGGAACGGCGCGGTGGACGCGGCATCGGACGATTCGACAGTGATCTCTGTCAGGCGAGGTGCGTTAAGAGTACTGAGCAAATCGAAGGCGCGCCAGGTGACTGCTTCATCGGGATTGATCTGAGTCACGTGGCCTCCACTGCGGCCAGCGGCACTCTCCATGAATGATTTGGACCAGCGTTTTCCCACTGCGACTCCGACATATCGTGCTGTCGGTGGCAACAGCCGCATCAACGTGGTCTCGTCCCGGACTCCCAGAACAGGAATGCCGGTCCCCAGATGCACAATCCATGTCTCGCGGTTGGAGTGAACGTGCGTTTGCACGGCTTGCAACGACTGCTCGAGATCGAGTGCTCCAATCGGTGCGACGCCATTCAGGAACTGACGGGCGGCGGCGATGTTGTCGATGGAACATTCGGCCGGTTGATGTCGGAACGATTCGGCTTGAGTCCCCGCGCGGACGATCGAAAACGTATCGCTGTGTTCTGCATTTTCAAGCAATACGTTCACGATCTGTCGTTGCGTCCCGGCAAGGATCGTATTCCGGTCGGCGGAGTTTTCAACGAGGAAGACCCAGTGTTTGGGCGACCGACTCGCAGCGGTATTCAATTCGGGCCGCTGGCGAAGCATCAGGTACTGAAACCCGTCTTGCTCGCACGTCGACCAGGCCAGCGCCGATGCCAGCGGTGTTGTGCGCGTTTCCTGTCCGAACTCCACAATCAGGTCCCGATCGAGGACGGCGTAGTCATCGCGTCCCTCAAGGACCAGGTCTGTACCGTCGTCGCGTCCGTTCAGCAGATGCGATGGCGAGTACCACGTTGTTCCTGCTGCTGCTTTCGCACGGACGGAGGTCGACCATTCTCGTACGCCATCAAGATTGTGTCCGTTCGGAAAACGATAGACGGTCTTTCCGTAATCGTTCGGCAACCGTTGCGTATAACTGAGCAAGATCCGTTTTTCCTGTCTCGCTTCGAGTGGAAAGACTCGCATCTGAAATGTGCTGCCATCGACCCATTCCAGCAACGCCGGGTCGCGCCGCGTGTGCCGAATTTGCTCGAATACGTTGCGTCCGTAGTCGCGTTCGACCATGCCGCCTTCCATCAGATTGCCGTTGACGTACATGGCCAGTCGCGACAGCGACGCATCGGCGGGGAGCGGGAAGCGGAATGTCCCTTCAAGCTGTTGCCAGGTGTGGTTGAAGTACGTCTGATCGATTGTCGTGCGGGCGAAGCCATCTTCGATAAACACGTCGACGTGGAATTTTCGCAGCGACAGTTTCATCGCTTGCCCCTGTGGATCGACAACGGTGACGGTTCCGCCTGTGTGTTCGCTGGACGGTACGCCAATTGAGTTCGCGACGGCCATCAGATCCTTGACCCATTCGACGACGTATGCCGATCGCATGGCGGGTCGAAGTTCCGCCGACTCCGAATCGTCGACACCGGCGACAAGTTCGTGCCCTGCCGGGATCACCGCGCGGACTCCGCTGACTTGCACCTTGCCTTGCGTGACGACGACGCGGGTCGCTGACGAATCCGCCTTGACGTCAAATTTTGTTCCTAACGCCGTCACCGTGCGGTGAGGCGTCTCGACGACGAAGCGTTCGGAACCGGGTGTCGGATTGACTTCGATGAAAATCTCGCCTGTCAGCAGTTTGACACGCCGCTGTTCGATGATGGTGACTTGCGACTGTTCGTTCATGGAGAGGATTGATCCGTCGGGCAAGGCGACTCGTCGCTTCTCACGCAGGCTGGTGCTGAGAGTCTGCCCGGTTTTCGCCTGCGTCAGCGAATTGCCGGTTGCAGACGGTTCCCCGCTGACGGCAGTCGTGGACTTTGCGGCGATCAATCCCGAGGGACGACGATACCGATCTGCAACGTTGAATCGCTCGTTTCTGTCAAATCGCAAACACACGAGCGCGATGCCTGCCAGAGCCACGCAGGCTACAGCGATGGAAGCGAATGCAGGCGTATGAGGCGATCGGGAGATCCTCGTCGTCGTCAACGGAACGGTCATGCCACGATGGCCGTTGTTGGGCTGCTGGCTGGTTTGAACCGGGTCACTGGCAGGAGGGTCGAGCGTGGGGATGGTCTGGTGATGTCCCTCCAACGCAGTGATCGACCTTGAAACGCTCCGCATGATGCGATTCGTCATATCGTCCGCGAGCGGTCGCGTCTCGACAGCATCAAGGCACGCTGCGATGTCGGCGTCCGACTCGTAATGATCGAGATCGCGCAGTGCTGCCAGAATCCGATTGCGAAAGAGGTCATCGGGAACTGCGTTCTGGTCAAATCGTTCATTCATTGTTTTGATTCCTCATAAAACCCGCGTTGCCGGATCTCGTTTCGCAGTCGTTCGAGTGCCCGCCGTCGATAGACTCGAACAGTCGATGCGGGGATTCCGAGTTCATGTGCCAGATCGTGGCTTGCAACGATTCCGTCGCGTGATTCAGCGTCAGCAAGAACGATGCGTCGTTGATTCTCTGGCAGCAGAGCCAGCAGTTCATGCAGTTGTTCTGACGGGATGCGCAGTTCATGCGGCGGATCGTCCTTTCGAGACTCGCTGGCCCGATTGTCGACTTCAGTGTGATCGTTCTGTCGAGGATCAGTCGTTTCAGCAAGAAGAACCGGATCGGTGCTCAATTCCAGTTTTCTCGCTTTGTGCCATCCGAGCTTTAACACATCACGAGCCACGTTTTCTGCGATGCGAAAGAACCAGACGCGAAGTGACGCGCGTTGCGGATCGAACCGGGACCGATGCTGCCACATGCGAAACAACGCCGTTGCCAGAGCATCTTCAATATCCGTCGCGGTGAGCTGCCCAGCAAAACGCTGCTTGAGTAACGCAACGACTGGTGGCCCGTGCGTTCGCAAAATGACTTCCAAAACAGCGTCATCGCCTGCTCGCAGCCGCGAACCGGGATCCAAAGGAGAATTGCTGCGAGTCATATCGCATCCGTTGCTGGAAATTTGAAGTGTACGACAATCGAGCTGTCTGCCACGAATATATACGCGAAGCTGTTACAACGGGTCGAAGATTCCGGGACGCGGCAATTCTGCGGGCAGTTACGAATGGTGCGTTCATTGAAAGATGGATTCGGTGGAAATCACCAATTTCCCGATCATTTCAGGGCATTCTGCGGAGGGGTGCCCCTATGTGAACGTCTCAAACGATGCCGGGTGACGATCGTCGATTGGCCATCATCGTCGACGCCCTCACGTAGTGGCACAGAAATTGCTTTTAGCGTTCATGTTTGTACCCGGGGCAATCAGGCTAATTGCGAATCCTTGGCGAATTCGACGATGAGATTTCATGACAATTGATTCAGGAGTCGGTTTTGTCGAGTTGACGCGGCCACTGAGTGTGTAAGATGGTTTGAGCCAGCTGACTCGCTCGATGGATTAAAACGAGAGGTGGCGTTCAATGAACAACCCGTTGATCTGGTGTTGCGGCAAGGATGAGTTTTTCGTATTCGATGACGTGGACCAAGACTGGATTGGTCCCTTCGATACTCTCGAAGAAGCGGAAGAAATCGCACATGAATCCAGGCATTCTTTAACGAGCGTCCAGCATCAAACTCTCGGTCGTCACAAAGACCTTCCAAAAATGACGTCGTGACCACCCCGAAACGACGTTGATTGACGTTGGGATTTCGTACAAATTACATCATCAGAGATTTGTTGCGCCCCCCGTGGGGCTTTCGGGATATTTTTTGTGCCGATGACTCAGGGCGCCGCGGGAAGATCCGCTCCGCTCGGCCGCGGGGCCGGCTTGTTGTTGCCTCTCAGGCAGTAAATGAGACCGGAGACGCTTCTCCTTGTCACTGTTCCTGCTCTATTCCAGGCAACTCGCAACGAACGTCATGACAATTGCGGAATGCATGGATTGCGACATCGTTTACCCTCATTCGACATTCGTCGACGCGACGCTTGCGTTCGTCAGGCGAGTCACTTGCGACGAGGTGTTTTGACGTCGTCGCTGGACTTCTTCATATTCTGGGAATCGAATTCTTCGCTTTTCGACGATTGGTCGGGTTTTGACATTGGCACCCAGAACGGAACGCGAAACAGCTTGCCACAATCGCGACATCGTGCAAGCGGAAGCAAGATCCAAAGAAGTGGAATGTACCCCCACAGGGTACTTCGCCGAAGACTCGGCGAACCACATTTCCGACAGTCCATCATTTGGCCCTGAAAATCTGTGATCATTCAGAATGGAAATCGATTGAAGTCCGCATTTTATCGTGTCACGCGTGATTCGCAACGGAACTCGATAAATCTGGCGGCAGATACTTGTTCGGGAGCAAGATCGCACATCGGGTTTTCGTCGCGATTTTTGCGACTTCTGGTCGATTGCGGGTTGAAAACATGGCCGTGACCTGCCAAATTCTGCTGATTGTTGCATACCAGCGGCATACTGTCGGGAACATTGGATCGAGGAGCAAGTCCGGACTATGAGTGTAGATATTCAGCGGATCAAGGAGCAGGTTCTCAAGCATGCGGATCAGCTTGAACAAGTGAAAATGGAGGTTCGCAAGGTTCTTGTCGGGCAGGATGCCATGTTGTCGCGGCTACTGATCGCCATGCTGGCGGGTGGCCATGTCCTGCTCGAAGGATTGCCGGGGCTTGCGAAAACAACGGCGATCAAGGGATTGGCAAACGCGCTGCATTGCAAGTTCAATCGCATCCAGTTTACTCCCGATTTGCTTCCCGCTGATTTGATCGGGACCATGATTTACAATCCGCGTGAAGGTTCGTTCGGAACTCGTAAAGGACCCATTTTCGCCAATTTGATTCTGGCTGACGAAATCAACCGGGCTCCTTCCAAAGTGCAATCGGCGTTGCTTGAAGCGATGCAGGAGCATCAGGTGACGATCGGCGAAGAAACGTATCCGCTCGAAGAACCGTTTCTCGTGATGGCGACGCAGAATCCGATCGAGCAGGAAGGGACTTATCCGCTGCCGGAAGCTCAAGTTGATCGCTTCATGTTGAAGATCATTGTCGATTATCCAACAAAAGCGGAAGAGCGAAAGGTGGTCGATTCGGTACTCGACGGTATTCGCCGCGAAGTGAAACCGGTTCTGGAACCGCAGCAACTGGCCGAGATCAAACAGACGGTCACTTCGATCTATATGGATGACAAAGTCAAGGATTATGTGCTGGATGTTGTGGCCGCAACCCGGCGTCCGGACGATTTTCGATTGAAAGAGCTGAAACCGTTGATTGAATACGGTGCCTCACCACGGGCTTCGATCAATCTGTGCCTCGCAGCGCGAGCGAATGCGTTTCTGGCAGGACGAGGATACGTGACACCACAGGATGTCAAAGATATCGCGCCTGATGTGCTGCGTCACCGCGTGATTCTGACCTATGAGGCCGAGGCGGAACAGATGACCTCGGACGATATCGTCCGCAAAATTCTGGAATCAGTGCCAGTCCCGTAGGTTATGCTTCAGCATATCGGGTTCGTGAGGTGATTGTGGGGATGGGAAATGAGAAATAGAAGAGAGCAGAAGATGAAGGCGAAAGAAGTTGAAATGAACACACGCTGAACCCCAAGCTCCAACTACAGCCTGGAAGTCACTCGCCGCGGGCGGAATCCTTTCCGCCCGGCGGCTGCGCCAGGTTTGGGCGAATGACCTGTGACGCGATCCTGCCGCGATTCCTCGTCACATCCCTCCGTGGTCGACATCATGTCTGACCGTTCCGCGTAGCCCGGTTGCCAGCGGAATCGCTCGTGAATCCGGAAACTGAGTTGCCTCTTCGTTGGTGTTCAGGAACTCGCCTGATCTTCGCTGCTGATTCCATCCTGGATCGCGAAGCTATGACAAAGCCCTCAGTGCAAGCTGGTCGAACTCCGGTGTGTGAATCGCCGTGAACGATTCCCACGCTTCCTTGTCCCAGAGTTCGGCGTGATCCTGAACCCCCAATAAGTAGACGTCCCGTTTCAGTCCCGCGTACTCGGCCAGTCGGTCGGGGATGCGAACTCGACTTTGACTGTCGAACTCCATCCGTTCGGCCGATGAATAAAACAAACGCATGTACCGTTGATGCTCCGGGGCACTCGACAATTTGGCCGCGAACTGGTCGAAACCTTTTGGCGAATACACCATCAGCGACTTCTCGGTACCGGGGGCAATAATCAGGCTGTCGAGTGAATCGTCTGCAAAATCGTCCTTGACTCGCTTTGGCACTGCCAGACGACGTTTTTCGTCGAGCGTTCTGAGGTACGTCCCCGTCAGTGCCATTCACCACCACTCTTCCCCAATTTTCCCCACGGCGGGCCAAATGTACCAAGGGTTTTGAGTTGTTCAAGCGAGAAAGGCCAACGCGAACGCTTTCAACGCCGAACTCGTGTCATAGATCCTTGTCGTATCAAGAACTTACGATTTTGTGAATTATTTTTGGGCTGGCAGAAATGGCCAGAAAGACATAGGGTTGCCGGAGTGGTTTGCTCCCGCCATTCGATTTAGCGATGGGAAAGTGATGCGATTCCGGTCCCCATTTCAATGTCAGGACGCAGACCGACTGCCTTGTTCGGCGAGCAGCCGGAAATAGAGATTTGCGTAACTGGCTGTTGTTGCCGTGATCGCAAACTCTTTTTTGGCAAAAGCTTGCGACGCGTTGCCAAATGCGATCAGGAATTCGCGTCTGGCTAGCAGTCTTTGAATTGCAGTGGCGAGTGCGGCGGAGTTTTCAACAGGAACTGTCAGGCCGGTCACGCCGTCCTGGACAAGTTCCGGAATTCCTTCGACCTGTGTTGCGATCACCGGACGCCCTGCAGCCATCGCTTCGAGCACAACGTTTGGCATTCCTTCCCAGCGTGAGGACAGGATCAAGGCCGATGATGCCGCGAGAAGCGACGGAATATCCTCGCGACGGCCTGCAAACAGAATATGGTCTGTTATCCGATGTTTCCCGGCCAGCAATTGCAGTTTACCCAGGTCGGGACCGTCGCCCACGACAAGGAAAAAGAGATTGTCAGGGAGCGGTTTCAGTAACGCGATACTCTCGATCAGAACATCGAATCCCTTTTGATGTTCGAGCCGTCCGATCGCAATGAATACGCGGCTTCCGGCAGGAATACCGAATTGCCCCAGGTCTGCCGGTTTCGCGTTTGCAAACCGTTCGAAATCAACTCCGTTTGGGATGACAACAAGCTTTGCAGCAATCAGTCCCACAACGTTTTTCGAAAAGTCCGCAACCCCCTGGCTGACGCAGACGTTGGTCGTCACGAGTCGGGTTGTCCAGCGGTCGAGTCGTCCATACCACGGGCTGCGGTGCTCGGCAACGCGCAGGCCGGACACGACGATTTTCACTCCGGCCAAACGTGCGGCGATTCGGCCGAGCAGGTTGGCGTGAAACAGAAACGTCTGGACAATCGCCGGTCGCATTCGACTCAGTTCGTGCCAAAGTCGCACAAGGACCCGAGGGACACTGATGACGCCGCGCGCGTTCAGACAAATCACTGGAATATTGGCGGATTCAAGGACTGCCGCAAAATGTCCACGCGGTCCCAGGCAAATGACGTGCGGTTCCCATTCCGATTTATCGAGGTCAAGGACAAGTTGCGTCAGCGCCCGTTCCGCGCCACCGGGATCCAGTTCGGTAATCACAAACGCGATTCGAATCGGTGTGGCCAAACTCTTCTGCATCCCTGTTTTTCCTGCCGTTGCAGCCGAGTTCGGGTTGGATCAAAAACAACCCCGATTGTCAGCGTTTCGGGATATTGTACAGGCAGCAATCGACCGGGCAGACATCGTGATTGGGCCCGAATTGCCCGATGGCACTGCGTTCGGTGCGGAGGCCGAGTCGTTCCTGGATCAATTCTCCGAGACATGCGATGAAGGCAGGGTGAGTCCCCACCGTGGACGCTCGCGACATCGGAAGGCCAATCCCGTCGCACAATGTTTTTGCTTCTTCGTCGAGGTCGAACAGGACTTCCATATGATCTGACAGAAAGCCGACGGGAGCGATCACGACTGACGATATTCCCCTGGAATGAAGCTCTTTAATGTGATCGCCGATATCGGGTTCCAGCCACGGGTCGGTTGGTCGACCGCTGCGGCTTTGGTAAACCAGTCGCCATCGATCACCGGGAATATGAAGTTCGTCGGCAATCAGCCGACAGGTTTCTTCGAGTTGCTTCACATAGTTGCAATTCGTCGACATCGAAAGCGGTATACTGTGTGCCGTAAAGGCAATGTTTGCCGTTGCCTGACAATCAGAAGGTAACTGTTGAAACGCCTGTCGGATTTGCGCGACATTGGCAGTGATGAAGCCCGGATGATTGTAGAAAACACGTACTTTGTCGAACTCGGGAGCACCCGCACCGACTTCTGCCTGGGCACGTTGAATATCTTCCCGGTATTGCCGGCATCCTGAATAGGAACTGTACGCTGATGTCATCAGTGCCAGTCCCCGACGAACTCCGTCACGCTCCATTTGTCGCACAGTGTCTGCGAGCATCGGGTGCCAGTTACGGTTCCCCCAATAGATCGGCAGATCGATCCGGCATCTCGCCAGTTCCGTCTTCAGGGCGGCGATCAAATCGCGAACCTGCGAGTTGATCGGGCTGACGCCGTCAAAATGATTGTAGTGCTCGGCAACTTCCAGCAATCGTTCGCGCGGAACCGGTTTTCCGCGCAGGACGTTTTCGAGGAACGGGATGACATCCTTGCGTTTTTCGGGACCACCGAATGAAACCACAAGAAGAGCATCGTAGGGCGCGGAATTCAAATCGGGCATTCTGTAGCATACTTCTTTGAAATGAACAGCCGTCCGGTTGCCTGCGGGCCCGGTCTATTTTTTCG
>JANXOO010001313.1 GCA_025353525.1 Schlesneria sp.
ACCCACCGATCGTCGGCGTTAACGAACATAGCGGCGATCCACATTACGAAACGGCTGACGCGCCAATCCGCAAAGGCGATTTCGTGCTAATCGACTTGTGGGCCAAACTCGACAAACCCCGAGCTGTTTACAGCGACCTGACGCGTACCGGTTTTGTCGGTGATATGGTTCCGGCCCACAAGTCGATTAGCACGAAATCGCCTTTGCGGATTGGCGCGTCAGCCGTTTCGTAATGTGGATCGCCGCTATGTTCGTTAACGCCGACGATCGGTGGGTGGTACGTCGTCAGGCCGTGCGCGGCAAAGTGAGCCATGATGACATCGCTGACCGCATGCTCTGTCGTTCCGCCACGCTGGCGAATTTCCGTCGCGATGAAACTCCACGCGGCAGTATAGGCTGAGTCCGTATGCCGACTGGCTTCCAGATGCATCGCCCATTGCTCGTCGTCCCAGACTGCTTCAAAGAGTTGAATCAGATCGCCCGAAGGAACAACATCGCCCCCTTGTTCGCGGACCAGTTCGACCGTTCCCGCGTCGACACGTGATATGTACGGGTTGCCGTTGCGTGGCGAGTACTCCATCGCCACTTGCTTACGACCGGCAACAAGGTGGCCAACACCTGCTTCAAACTCTTGCCACTTGAGATAAATCTGCTTGTCGCCGGGCAAATGGTCGAGGGCACCGGATTCGATGCGATGGACGAGTTTCTGCGGCGTCCCTTCGCGCGGGATAAAATAGACCCAGCGTCGGGATCCGACGGTTCCGTCGTCAAATTGCAGGATGCGTCGAGCCAGAATATTACTGGCTCGAAAATCGTAAAGTAACCAGCCATCGAGCCGGCTTTCGCAAATCGCGTGCTGAATCGCAGCAAGGACAAACATCAGGTTATCCGTTTCAGGAAATTGGATCGAAGTGGCGTACGCCATTCGCCATCGGTTTCATTTTACAGGATTCTTCGGCACTGAACCGAGACTCTGTTTCACCGCTTGAACGAACACCGGATCAAGCTGATCAAGGAATTTTTTCGCTTCCATCGCGTGTTCGGGCATCCGGGTCCCCGCAGATGCCGGTACATCTTTCTGGCAAATCAGTGCATAGGTGATAATCTTTTCCTTCGCCGAACGTGTCTCCCAGGGATCGCGACCGTAAGACTGTATCAGCTTCTCCAGGGGCACCCAGTCTTTCCATCGAGCCAGATCACGAATGACCGTTTCAGCAAACTCCGGTCGGTCAAGAAACTTGCGCATCGCAACGCGCAACGATTCTTCGGAAAACTGGTTTCGCCGAAAGTCCCACAAAAACACGAGTGTCGATCGCAATGAATCCAGGTCATTATCCGATTCGTCGACCGAAAGTCCCTCGATCTTGTTCTCGACCAAAAATCGCAAGCCGTCTTCTCCGCGAAGCATCAGATATCCGGCCATCATCCCGCCGATCCAGGGTCGAATCCGTTGGGGATCGATCGGAGCCATCAGTTTTTCTTCGAGGAAACTCGCGTCATCATCCGTTCCACACATCCCGAGCAACATCCCGTAAAACGCGCGACGGACGTCGAGTTGCTGATTCTCGTCGTCGAGCCACTTTCGCAATTTGTTCCGCAGACCCGATTCTTTGCCGGACGCTTTCAGCTGCCGAACCAACGCGTCGACATCTTCAAAACTCGCCTTTGCGAACTCCAGAAAAGCATCGTTGGAAATGACCGGATTGGCAAAGTCGAGAAACTTGAGAAAGTAGATCAGACGTTGCGGTTCGGACATGGCTTCGTGGGACGGTGCCTGACGGACATATTCGCGGCTGATTTCGTCGATTTCGACCGGAAGACTCCATTCCATCAGCCCTTCCGTATCTTTTTTTCCCATCAACAGAAAAGTGTCACCCGAATTTGCGGTGACACCGAACGCGGTCACGATTTTCCCGTCGGCCTGGTATTTGTCCGCGAGTTTCATCACTTGCACAATCAGAAATGTCGTTTCCTGCATCGACAGTTCCTCGCCATTTCTGGATTCAAGGAACTTGACCACGCAGGCGGCATCCGAATCTGCCAGCTTCTCGCAAAGTGTCAGATCGTCGGTTCGCGGACAATAAGGGCACGCAGATGCGACGCCAGTTGTCGCTGACATCCACGCCAGCAGCACGATCAAAACAACATGCCGGGTCCCTGGCATCATATTCTCCTGGCGATACGCGATCAGCCCACACAATCCCGGAAACGGAAGAAACAATCGCGCAAGTCCGGAACTTGACCAGGACAAATTGACGCGGGATTCAACGGCTCACTTCATCAGAAAAAACCGTTTGGCTTCGTTAACAGTTTTGGGATCTTTTCGTTCCAGTTCTTCCAGGCACTTCTGCCCGTTGATGACATGAACTGGCAGGACGAGTGTTTCCTTTGGCTCCAAGGCAGCTCCGGAAGAATTTGCGACGAACGCTTCGTTCCCTGGTTTCTTTTCGCCTGTATCTTTCGTACTGGAGAGCATATACCGGACGATGGCCCGTTTGACGGACGGTATAAGTCCCTCGTCGTCATACATCGCCATCAGCTTGTCTTGCACCGACCAGTCCTTCATCCGCGACAAATCTGCAATCACCAGATCGGCGAGTTCTGGCCGATCGAGCAGAACCCGCATCGATTCTCGCAGTCGATCATGGGAAATCCGCCCGTCACCGTATTGCCACATGAATCGCAGCGCTTGCATCGCTGCGTAGGTCTCGCTGAATTGCGCCTTCTTGTTTTTCAACTTCTGCGTTTCAAGAACCTCAAGGCCCGCGTCACGTGTCAGCAGCAGGTAGCCTCCCATAATCCCTTCGACGCCCAGCCGAAAGTCGTCTGTCTTTTCCAGGATTTTGGACTCCATCAGTTTTGCATCGCTCTCATCGCCACACAGGCCGAGCATCATTCCGTACAAACCCAGATGTCCAGGCGAGACATCTTTTGAAGTCAGCCACTTTCGCAACCGATCGCGTGGCAAATCCTTGCTGATTTTCGCAACATCGGCATAGGCCGCATTGGCAAATTCGCCGAACGCATCGTCAGCGATCATCCGGTCACCGGTTTCCAGGTATTCGACGAAATAACGCAATCGTTCCGTTGTACCGACAGTCGGCTTTGGCGAGTTGCGCATATAGTCATAACCGGATTTACTTACTTCCAGTGGACTGCCCCATTCGATCATTTTGTCCGCCTTCGTTCCGAACAACATGAACTGTTCACCCGGCTTTGCGGCACGATAGCGGACCAGATTGATCTTGCTCCCTTTGGCAAGCTTGCCTTCGTCCGGCTGATGGACGACATCAACCACTTCGAATTCGGTCGATCCCGAGTCGGAGATTTTCGCTGGCTGGCCTCCCACCCATTTCACCAGAACAACCGCATCCGCTTGCGAAACCTGCTCTGTCAAAGTCAGCGACGGAGCCGAGCAGAACGGGCACGATGTTGCCGAATTCGAAACGGCGAACAACAACGCTACGGCGATCAGGCAACTGGTCCACGCCATCCATCGAGATTGTTTCATGGGTGAATTCTTTTTCATGAGTGAATTCTCCAAAAGGGAGAGCGAGCTGTATTGTAACCGGTTTTGCCGATATCCCGCATTATATACTTTTCGCGACCCGCAACGATGTCTCTACCAAAAAAGCGTGTGAAAAAAATGAGGTGAAAAACACTCTACCTGTATCGACTGCGGAAAATGTCGTTCCGATCAAATCCCCGAATTGATCGGTGAACAGAACGCGATCCCGGCTGGCCTAGGGCTTCAAATCGCCTGCGACGACGTTGACCAGTTTGCCCGGATCGAGATGCTTCCGGAGTGCCGCAGCAATGTCATCGCGTTTTAACGCGCGAACTTTGGCTTCGAGTTTTGCCTGATGATCCAGCGTTCGCCCGATCAAGAGTCCATTGGCCAGCATTGATGCCAGTTTACCATCGTCACCACGATCCGCTTGCTGGCCCTTGATCCAGCCCTCTTGGGAGTCTGAAAGTTCTTCTTCGGTCACTCCGTCTTTCAGCAACCGTTCGATTTCTTCTCTCGCGAGCGCAACGACTTTTTCAGCATTGACAGGATTACAGATCGCCATCATGGAAAACGTCGATCGCGAGTCGAGGGCACTCGATCGGAACGCCGACATCACTCCGTATGACAAACCTTCCTTCTCACGAATGCGGCTCATCAAACGCGACGCGAAGCCGCTGCCTCCCAGAACTTCATTTCCCATTATCAGTGCCGGATAGTCTGCGTGGTCATCTTTCAATGGTAGCAACAGGCCTGCAAAGTACGTCGCATTCGCCTTGTCAGGAGTACCGATCCGGATCATTTCCGGTTTCGGAGGTTGCTCGCCCGATCGTGCGATTCGTTCGTAGGGAATCTTTGATTTCCAGCCAGCCAGTGCGGTCGTCACGGCCTTCAGCGTCGCCGCTTCGTCAAAGTCACCAACGATGACCAGTTCGCCCGCCTGAGCCGACAGAAATTCGTCGTAAATCCGCTTCACTGCAGCCAGATCAAGTTCGCGGACCAGCTTCAATTCGTCGACAAGACTCGGCTGATGACGCACATCACCTGCGGGCCAGGGATTCATTTTTTGCTGAATCATTCGGGGGGCGAGTGCCTGCGGCTCCGACGTTTGCTCGTCAAGCTCGGAAATCCGCCGTTGCCTGATAATTTCAAGTTCCGACGCGGGCAAAGCAGGCTCACGCAATATCTGGCGCAACACGTCGATCATCGCGATCAGATTTTCCCGCTTCGACTGGATGCTGAAGCTCGCTTCGCCTGCTCCTCCACTGGCCCCCAAAGTGCTCTGCAATTCATCGAGTTTATCGGCGAGTTGTTCGCTGCTCAGGTGTTGAGTCGCGCGGGCCATCAGGCCGGGAAGATATTCACAGGCACACGAAGTACCGAACAGCGATTTTGCCGAACCGTATCGCAGACGCAATTGGATAGAAACGGTCCCTCCCCGATTCTTCTTCGGAAGCAGCGCTACTTTGATCCCTTCGATCGAGGATCGTTTGACGCGGGATTCGATGGCAGCAGGCGCCACATCAAAAGTTTCGCCAATCGAAAACTCGGGGCGACCGGCATAATCCTTGACGAGTGCCGCGACATCGGGTGGTGCGGCAACCGGAGTTCGCTGCGGTTGCTGAGTTGGGACATAAATACCGACCGTGCGATTCGTTTGTTGCAGGTACTTCTTCGCGACCTGATTGACATCGGCCACAGTGACCTTTTCGATGCGGTCACGGTTCAGAAAAAAGAGTCGCCAGTCTCCCGCTGCTGCCGATTCTGCCAATTCGATCAGCAATTTCTGAGTATCCGCAGAAAGCTGATCGATGTATTTGCGGAATTGTCGCTTTGCCCGGACAAGTTCCACATCGGTGATTCCGTTAGCCACCACGTCGTCGATTGTGTCGAGCATCGCGTCTGCAACCGTGTTTGGCTCGTTCCCCTGCGCGACTTCGGCCGTGATGAAGATCGCACCCGGATCGTGCCAGGCATAGGCGGTACCGGCGATTTTGGCCGCGCGACGACGCTCGACCAGTGATTTATAAAGGCGCCCCGTTTTGTCGGCGGTCAACGTCGCTTCCAGTATCGCGGTCGCAGGAAATTCTGCGTCCGACGCGGCCGGAATATGGTATGCGACTCCCGCGACGGCCACATTTCCGACCCGGCGCAATGTCACGAGGCGTTCGCCGTCCTGAGCGGGCTCTTCGGTGTAGGTCGAGCGAATCGGTTCTGACGGACGGACGAGTGGCCCGAAATGCTTCTGAACCATTGCGAGCGTTTTGGCTTCGTCCAGTCTGCCACCGATGAAAAGGATCGTGTTATCCGGACGATAGAATTTCTTGTAGAACGCTCGCAGACTGTCGACGGGAACTCGTTCGATGTCAGCCCGGTTACCGATCGTCGATTTCCCGTAGTTGTGCCACTCGTACGCCGTCGCGAACATGCGCTGTTCGAGCACGTTTTTGGCGTTGTTCTCGCCCATCTCGAACTCGTTACGCACAACCGTCATTTCGCTGGCGAGTTCTTCACCCTTGATCGGGCAGTTCACCAACCGGTCTGCTTCGTAACCGATTGCCCATTCCAGGTTTTCATCCGTCGCCGGCAGCGTTTCGAAATAGTTTGTTCGATCAACCCACGTTGTGCCGTTGTAGTCGGCACCGCGCGATTGCAGGTCCTGATCGGGTTTCGGGTGGTTCGGCGTCGGTTTGAAGAGCATATGTTCAAGAAGGTGAGCCATCCCCGCTTCGCCGTATCCTTCATGGCGCGACCCGACCAGGATCGTCATATT
>JANXOO010001316.1 GCA_025353525.1 Schlesneria sp.
TGACCATTTGCCCTTCAGTGAAAGCAACGTTGACCAGTTCACCTTCAACCCGGCTGCGGATCGTCACGGTCTTGAAGGCGGTTACCGTGCCCAGACCATTGATAAAGACATCCATATCTTTCTGTGCAACGATCGCGGTTACCACCGGAACCACGCGAGCGGGTGCCGATGTCACAGTCGTTGTAGAGCCTCCGCCGAACGCGGCCGAAGCACGGGCTGACAGTGCGTCACGAAAGGTCCAGCCGACTGCCAATGCGACGACTGCGAACAGTAACGTCGAGTAACCGAGCCAGAAAGTCGTTCGATTCGTTTCAGCAGCAGGCGATTTTGTATTGGAAATTGACATCGTTAAATTTAAAAAAACCGTTATTCATTTTATGACATGACAGCATGGCAATTCTACCACACTCTTGTCATCGACGTACGAATGTCATCGACGTACGAAGTTTTTATGCAATCCGGAAACCCGGGACTGATGCCGCCGGGCTTGTCCTGGAACTTCAAATTATGGCAGTGGCACCGTGCGAAGATCTTGTGTTCCGTCTGCCGATTGCACCAGCACCACGGCGGCGTCCTCGTTGAATCGATCCAGTTGCACAGTCCCCTTCAGGTCGGCGATCGTTTCGTATGCCTGGCCAGCCGTGTCGTCTTTCACAGGTGCCGTAATGCCGTCGTTACGACCGATATTATCCGTACTGATTTTCATGACCCCGCGCGCTGAATTCGAAAGCAGCAGAAAATCCTTCCCGTCTTTCCGGTACGAAATCATGTCGAGTGGCTGATTGCGATTTCCCAATTCTGCAACGGTCGTTCCCCGCAGCGTTTCCGCAGGTTTCAGGTTGCCGATTGGAAAACGGACTAACGGTGTGCAAACGAATCCTGCCAGCAGACTTGGCTCGCCATTAATGTTCATCGGGACGAATGTTCGAATCGCTGCGTAGTTTTCAACGCGCCCGTGTGCTCCGTGAAAAATTTCGACGCTCGTCCCCGTCAATCCGTCGGCAAACGGAAAAGGAATCTGATGAACGCTCGATGGCGACGCTCCTGCCGCAAGGCCCGAAGCGAAAACCTTTCCTTCAGCATACGCCAGGTCGGTGATCGAATCGTTGCGAGGGTTTCTGCTGCGACCGTTAACAACGACCTCTTTGTCTTCAGGTGCGTCAGGCAACACGACTTTCTGAAACGGAATCGTCGTGAGTGCGATCCGGGTCAGTTTGTCTGCTCCAGCAACTCGGACGATCGCCGGTGTCGCATCGGCCCCTTTGCCTTTGGTGACCGAAAGAAAAACCGCACCGCTGACCGGGTTGGTTGCCAGGTCGTTAATCGCCACGTTGTCCGGTGTCGTCCCGAGCAGCGTCGCAACCTGCTTGTTCAACCCCTGGACCTGCAGTCGATCGATCGAAGCTGGCCCCTTCGAATCACCAGTAGCAATGGCAAAAATCGTCGCGCTTTTTGAATCCCCGACAAACAGAATTCCGTCCGGCCCGAAAGCCAACGCGCCCGCCGATTTCAGTTCCGGAGTTCCCTCTTTCATGCCCCAGTCTGCGGCGCGACCAATCGATCCCGCAAACAAACAACTAACGACGCCGATCACTACAATAATTCGAAACGACATAAGATTCTCCCTGATTTTGAGTTCCCGCGCGAAGCAATTCGCCGGACACGTCCGAAAACGCGAAGACTTCCGTCGCCAAGTATGCAGTCCGGCACTTGAAATAGGAATCGCATCAACGATTTCTCACGTGAAAGTGGCGAAGATTTCAGGTTGAATTGCCGCCACACTGGCAAGGGTTCATACTGGTTGACTCTTCAGCCATTGGATCGGTATTGTCGAGCGCTTGCGCTAAAAAACGGGGACTGGCACCAGGAAGACCTTCAACGGGACCGCGAACAGGTTCAGGCAACTCTCTCTTAAACTCGAATTCCATTTTGAATCGCCTCCCACGCACTCCATTGACCAGCGACTCTGACGATGCCGATCAACATCGAATCGAGCAGTGCGTCGACAAGTTGTCTGAATTGGCCCGGTCCGATATCGAACCGGGTCCGTTTTTCGGGGAGACCCTGAGCTGCCTTCGGCAGTTTGGTTCCGTTCAATCTGCCCGGTTGTGGCGAAAAGATGTCGCAGGAAACTGGGATATCGCTGGCCAGTGGCCGACCGAACCGAACCCTCAGCCTGATCGCCGTGCGAACGACGACTTGTGGCTGACCGAGACCGCTGCCGCGCGGCAATGTTCGATACGAACCGGGAATTCCGGCCACAGCGGCAACGTCGTGACTGCCACGCGAATTCTTGGTCCAATCGTTCACTCTGGACAAACCGTTGCGTTGCTCGATGCAACGCACGAAGGTGTGCTGGTCGCCGATGAACAATCCGACGCCTGTCAGTTTTTGAATGCGATCGCAGAAATCGCCGCAGACTATCTTTCGCTTTCGGAGCTGCGTCAGTTGCGATCAGCGCGATCACAATGGCAGCAATGGGATCAGTTCACTGTCGGACTGATGCGAATCACCGACTTGCAACGGTTAGCTGCAATGATCGTCAACGACGGTCGTTTGTTGGTCGAGTGCGATCGGTTGACACTGCTGCATCGGGTCAATTCTGGATTCGCGACGGTCGGTGTCACCGGTGTTGATCGTGTCGAGTCGCGTTCGAACTCAGTCCGCGCACTGGAATCAGTGGCCCGGCACGTGACGACCGTGAACCGTTCCGCGTGGTTCAATTCACATTCGTCCGGAAGTGATGTCGACACCACGTTCGCAAGCGATCTTGCCGAATATGCCCGTCTGACGAATGTCCGGGCGTCGGGATTGATTCCGATCACGTCGACCTCTGTCGATTCCGGCGTCACATCGAACAACGCCGAACAAAACGTCGTTCGAGCGGTGCTCGTTGTCGAGCAATTCCGTGATGTTTCCGATTTTGCCGCATGGAGGTCCAGGTCCGAACTGTTGGCTCGGCGGTGCGAACCTCAGTTGAATGCCGTTCTGGATCGCGAGTCAATCCCGTTTCTGAAACTGATGCAGCAACTGCGTCGCGTGCCCCTGTGGCTGCGACGACCGGGCGTTCGAATGGGACTTCTGGCATCGCCTTTCCTGATCGCTGTGCTGACGTTCGTTCCGGCCGAATTCACTGTGACCGGAAAAGCCGAACTGGTTCCTGACGTTCGTCGTGAGATTTTTGCGAGCAGTTCGGGGATTGTTGATCGAGTGTTTGTCAAACACGGGGACATCGTCGAAGCCGATCAACCGCTGGTCTCCCTGCACGATCCTCAACTGGCACTGGATCTGCCAAAAATCTCTGGCGAAATCGATGTCGTGCGTGAACGCTTGAGGGGAGTTCTCGCGTCGCGACTGGCAGGTGGTTCGACTCCCGATGCCGCAAACCGGGCGCGACAACTGACGGCTGATGAAGAAGAACTCAAGGAACGGCAACGATCGCTCGAACGACAAAGGAATCTGATCGAGCAGCAGCAGGCGTCACTGATGTTACGGAGTCCGATTCGCGGAAAGGTACTGACATGGGATGTCGCGACGTTACTTTCGGCACGCCCCGTCGAACGTGGACAAGTCTTGTTAACCGTGGGTGATACCGATGGTCCGTGGGTGATCGAAATGCGAATCCCCGACAAGGATTTTGGACACGTCCGCAACGGTCGTCAGCGATTGAAGCCGAACCTTGATGTCGATTTTCTGGTGGCCTCCGATCACCGGCATTCGTATCGCGGCACGATTCGCGATGTCGCCGAAACGACGCAGTTCGACGACCAGATCGGAAACTGCGTGGCAATCACAGTCACGATCGAAGAGGCTCCTTCAGGCGACCGGCGAGCCGGCACATCTGTGATCTCTCGCATCCGTTGTGGCAAGCGTGCGATCGGATACGTTTGGCTCCACGATCTGATCGACGCCATCCGAACTCGTTTGATCTGGTAGGTCGCCTTTGCGGGGGTCAGAGTTGTGCACGGCACCCCGGGCGACTCTCCGCCGTTGCGTCGCGACCAAGAGGATTGACAACCTGCAAACAAAGTCTGGCTGCGAGGATGGATGAATGCCCGTCGTTCCAAAGAAATTCCGATCCACGGCTTACGTCACACTGTATCTCTCAATTATGATCCCGATGAATTCCGTATCTGCCCACCTTGTGCGGCATCAACCGGGATCATTGCACGAAGTCAGCGTCCGCCGGAACGCGAGGTGCCGGAGACATGTTTCGGAACTCATTGATGAAACCGGTTTTCGACGAATCGCTGAAGTTGAAACACAATCAATTGAAACCCTTCATTGAACAGATCGAACACTATGGATTTTCTGACGAAATGGTCCGAGGGATTGAGCTACGATGAATTTCTTAAACGATACGCATCCCCCGACCAGTTCGGTCGCTGGGAGGCGATGTCCCGCGAAGTCGCGTTAACGGACGCTCAACGAACATTACTCGACGGATTTCAGCGAGACATGCTTGTCATCGTCGTCGCAGGAGCATGGTGCGGGGATTGCATTCAACAGTGTCCGATCTTCGATGTCTTCGCCAGGCAAACGCCCCGATTGAAAATTCGGTACTTCGACCGGGACGACCACGGCGATGTTGCCGATGCACTCTCGATTTGCGGCGGCCGTCGGGTTCCCTCGGTCTTGTTGATGGCAGAAGACGGAGCTCCTTGCGGTCGCTACGGCGATCGAACGCTCGCCAAATACCGAGACTCGGCGTCGTCGTTGACTGGTGCCGCATGTCCTACCGGACTTGTTCCGGAAAAAGGTTCGCTTCAGGCTGCCGTAATTCAGGAATGGCTGGAACAATTCGAGCGAGTTCAACTGATGCTGCGCCTCTCGCCGAGGTTACGCCAAAAACACGGTGACTGATGGACGTGAATCGAAGGCTCGAACCCAAGGGACTGCATACCGTTCTGGTGCTGGGTGATACCGATCGCGCCGAGATGCGTTCATTGGCCCGCTGGTTGCACGACCGGATTGGAGCTGCCGGTCACTTCGTCGCTGCTGCCGATACCAGTCAGGTCGACAAGGTCATCACGACCGACATTTTTCCGGAACTGATAGTGGTATTCCAGAGTTGGCCCGATCAATTCCCGGCCCGGGATGTGAGCAACCTGTTCGCGATTGCACCCCTGGCGCGAATCGTCGTTTGCTACGGAGCGTGGTGCGAATCAGACGGACGAAATCGCCAGGTTTGGCCACAATCCGTTTGCGTTCCTGTTTGGGCCGCAACAGCTCGCATTGACCGTGAATGGCGGCTGATTCAATCGCCTGGCGACGAGCCGCCAATCCCGTCGTCGGCTTCGCGAGACGAAGTGTTCGCAGCCGATCATCCTGCGATCAAAGCGGGGTCTGACACTCCGACGGCTTACATCGACACGCCCGATGCGAGTTACCGTCAATTCCTGATTGAATACCTGACCGAAGCCGGATTTCGAATCACCGAAGTCAATCCGGCCATTCTGGTGTTCGACGCGGATCCGTGGGGCGCTCAGCGAATCGAAGCTTTGATGGCACTTCGTCAAAAGTATACTGATGCCGGTTTTGTCGCCGCAGCAAGTCTGATTCAGCCACCACTCGAAGAAGAATTGCGGCGACTCGGTATTAACGCAGTATTCCCAAAACTGGGAGGGCGAATCCCCCGCACGGCATAAGTCTCATAAGTCCCATGCATCTCATAAGTCCATTGATTTCAAAGCAAAGAAAGTAATGCCCGAATCGCCCTCGACCGAATTGCGACAGACGATCGACGCGATTTATCGCAGCGAGTCGAGACGCATCTATGCGACGCTTGTTCGACTGTTGCGAGATCTCGATTTGGCTGAAGAGGCAATGCACGAGGCGTTTGCATCAGCCGTTGAACAATGG
>JANXOO010001322.1 GCA_025353525.1 Schlesneria sp.
CACAAGCCCTCAGGTCGTACCTGGGGGCTTTTTTCTTGATGCGAATGCCGAAAGCAGACTCATGCCGCGAATCCAGATTTACGATACGACCCTTCGGGACGGTAGTCAGGGCGAAGGTGTCAACTTTTCGCTCCAGGACAAATTGCTGATTACGCAAAAACTCGATGAGATCGGTGTCGACTTTATCGAAGGAGGCTACCCCCTTTCGAATCCCAAAGACGCCGAGTATTTCGAGCGCGTCCGTGATTTGCCGCTGGCGTCTGCCAAAATCGTGTCGTTCGGTATGACGCGGCGAAAAGGCTGTGCTGCCGAAGATGATATCGGAATGTGCGCTCTGCGCGATTCCCGTTCGCCCGTCGTGACCATCGTCGGCAAAACGTGGGATTTGCACGTTTTTGAAGTGCTGCATATCGACGAGGCCGAAAACCTGGCGATGATCCGCGATTCCGTCGCATTCCTGAAAGCAGAAGGTCGCGAAGTCTTTTACGACGCGGAACATTTTTTCGACGGATTTCGAGCCAACCCCGAATTCGCTTTGAAAACAGTCGTCGCCGCTCAGGATGCCGGAGCAGGCACGATCGTCCTGTGCGACACCAACGGCGGGCGATTGCCCGAAGATGTTGTAGCGGCGGTCGATGCCGTTCGGAAGGTTCTGTCGGTCCCTGTCGGAATTCACTGTCACAACGACTGCGAACTGGCCGTAGCGAATTCGCTGACAGCCGTTGATCGCGGTGCGATCCAGGTCCAGGGAACGATCAACGGGATCGGCGAACGGTGCGGCAACGTTGACTTGATCAGTGTGATCGGAAATCTGTCGCTGAAAAAGGGCTACGATGTTTTGAAGCCGGGCGGGCTGAGCCATTTGACGGAACTGTCGCGTTACGTCTACGAGATTGCCAACATGAATTTTCGTTCGAGTCAGGCATTTGTGGGAACCAGCGCGTTCGCACACAAGGGGGGGATGCACGTTCACGCCGTCAATCGACTTGCGGCGAGCTACGAACACATTCCACCCGAAACCGTCGGGAACCAGCGGCGGGTTTTGGTGAGCGAACTGTCTGGCCGCTCGAATATCATTGCCAAAACGACGAAGTACCAGA
>JANXOO010001339.1 GCA_025353525.1 Schlesneria sp.
CGACCATTCGGATGGCTGCCACACGAATCTGCGAGTCGGGCGGACAGACCATTCGCAGCGGCGGCAACGATCCTTGCGCCTGCTTTTTGGCGGTCATCACGAGTGCGGCGGCCCGCTGCGGATCGTAAGGAGGTTCTTCGATCAATCGATTGTGGCCGTACCCGACGCTCGGGAACGGCGTTGCCGCCAACCGGACGAGATTTGTTTTAGCATTATCGGGAATCATCGCGCGAATGAATTCGTCGCGAGGTATCGCCAGCGTGAGTGCTCGCCTTAACTGGGTGTCGCGCAGCGGCACCGAATGCGGATTGAACAGAATCATGTGCGAGACCGGCAACGTATAGGGTATGACGAAAAACCGGTTATCGTCCTGAAGCCCGTTCAGGTCCCGGAAGTCGACACGTGGAATGCCCGCGATTTCGCCCCGCAAAAGCCCCTGAAGGGCTCGATCCCAGGATTCGTATCGGACGGTTACGATCTCGTCGACATGACGGGTTTTTGCCATCGTGACGTGTGGCCGAACCCGGTGATAGACAACCTTTTCCGGATCGCGTTCAAATTCGTAAAACCGCTGTCGCCCCGCCGTTGGCAACGCACCGGGTTCGAGATCCGGGTTAAGTCCCCGCGACTCTTCATCGAGAGTGACCGGGAACTGAAACAGTGCTTCGAGTCGCAACGGCAGGCGTCGAAATTGAATTGAGAACTGTGAGGGTGACTGCACCGAGATCCGCTCGATGGTTCCCGACAATCGCTCGTCGTACGTCGAACGCGCGGGATCGATCTTGCCTGACAACTCGCTGAAAATGTCTGCCGAAGTCATCAGAGGCCGCGCTTCCCAATCGGCGCGTTTCAATCGCAAATTGAATTGCACATTCCGGCCAAGGTCCTTCGGTTCCCATGACTCCAGAATCGTTGATCGGTATCGCACGCCACGTTCGTCGACGCGTACCGGCTCGAAGATCTTCTGTTCGGTCAATGATTTTGCGAACAGGTCGGCGTCTGCTTCGAACGGAAAGCTGGTCCGTTCACCGGGCAAACGCAGTAATCCCAGTCGGACACTCTGATACTTGTCGTTGAGTTCGCGATGCGCATCTTTCAGGCCGGGCGTCTCGGGCCAGATTCGGGCCGCACGATCAACGGTCCTGGCGGCGAGGGCCGCATCCCCTGCTGACGCTGCGGCTCGAGCGATCGAGATCGTGTCGTTCGTTCGGGCAATCAGATCGGACTTCCATTTCCCCGCGATCAAGTGCTGCGGTTCACGAGCTGTAAGGCGACCCAGATAGAAACGTGCCTGTCGAAAGTCTTTGCGTTCTGTGACAGCGGCAATCAGGTGATCGACGACCTGCCCGATGCGTTCTGAGAGGCCTGGAAATGCCCGATTGCGATCCCACAGATCTTCCAGAATTCGAAGTCCCGATTCGTGGTCGCCTTTCGCAGAACGAATCCCCGCGTCAGCAAACAGCAGTCGTTGATACGTCTCATCGAACCCGGGCCAGGACTTGCCCAATTTGAGCGGAGCTTGTTCGGGAACGGTATACCGCAAACGATCTTCTTCAGAAGCGGCGGCGGCCTCGTCGCTTTTGAGCGTTTCGTACGCATCCTTCAATCGAAGGTTATTCTCGCGGTGCCGACGATCAACGAGCAACAGCAGATCGTATGCAGGTGGAATTAGTTCTTCTTCGATCAGCAAATTCGTTCGATTCAGAACCAGATCTTCAAAGTATTCGATCTTTTGAATCAGTTTTGTTTCGATCGTATAGTCCGCTTCGCGGTCCGGACCCGGATCGATCAGCGTCAGGGGGATTCGCAAGTATTGCCTGCGTCGTTCTGACAGTCGTTCTTCTCCCTGCGCATATCCTGCTTTCCCTTTAAGGTATCGCTCGTATTCGGCATTGAGTTTGACAAGTGTCGTCGGGCGCCATCCAATGGGCTCGACGACCAGGACTTCTGAATTCTTGAGGATGATCCAGTCGAATGGCTTCGCCGTCAGGAACTCTTCGGCACTCGGAAGCTCCATTTCAGAGTATTCAGGCAGGACGATTTCGCCCTCGGCATCCTTCTCGGTCGACTTCCGCTTGTCCTGATTCGGCCGAATCAATCCCTTGCTTTTCAGATCATCGGCGGCGCCTGCGGTTTTAGACAGCCCGATCACAAAGATCAGAAAAATCAGTGCCCAAACCAGACCCTGTTTGTCAGTCGAGCGAACGTCGCCGTCAGCACTCCGCGTGAGACACATTCCACGTGTGACGTTTGACGCGTGCGTCCGCCTGTTCGCATTGCGATCGATGAATCGGTCCGGCACATCGTTCATCATTCGACTTTCATCACTCCCGCTTCATCTCTCAAACGTCCTTCGTTCTGGCGAGGATCTGATCGGCCAGTTCAACGAACTGCCGGACACGTTCGGCCACAATCGTCAGGCTCTTCTGCCAGAAATCGGGTTTGCGAAGATCGAAGCCCATCGTCGACAGCACGGCATCTTCGGCGTCGCGGCATCCCGTTGCGAGCAACAACTGCCGGTACGAATGCGAAAAATCCGATCCGGATTCCTTTCCGATAGCATACACTCCAAGCGACAGCAGGTAACCGAACGTATACGGAAAGTTATAGAACGGGACGGATGTAATATAGAAATGGAGCTTTGAAACCCAAAATCGCGGGTTCCATCCCCCTTCTGCCAGCCCGTTCAAGTACGCTTCGCGCTGTGCTTTCTCCATCAATTCGTCAAGTTCTGCGGCGGTCAGTTCTGCGGCTGAACGCCTTCTGTGGAATTCGTCTTCGAACAGAAACCGGGCATGGATATTCATCAGAAAAGCAACGGCATCACCGAGCATCCCGTCCAGAATCTGCAGTCGATCGTAATTTGAGCCGGCGTGTTCGAGCCGTTGCTCGCCGAGGACCGCTTCGGCGAATGTCGAAGCAGTCTCTGCCAGATTCATCGGATAATCCTGCAAGAACACGGGCTCGTCCCGCAACACCCACGAATGGTAGGCGTGACCCAGTTCGTGGGCGAGAGTACTCATGCTGTCGGCGCTATTGGTATACGTCATAAAGATGCGCGACTGTCGCGCCGTCGGGAATCCGGTACAGAAACCTCCCTGCTGTTTCCCTGGCCGATTTCCGGCTTCGACCCACCGGTCGCGCAGTGACATCGTTGCAAAGTCACCCAGTTCAGGGCTGAATGAATGGAACGACCCGACGATCCATTCGCACGCCTGATCGTACGAGATTTCGTCAGAGTTGCCCGAGCCAGGCAACTGCGGCAAAGGAGCCCACTGGTCGTACCATGCGAGTTGACCGATACCCATCAACTGGGCCTTTTTGGCGAGGTATTGGTTCAACACGCTCTTGTTGGCCGAGATGGTCGACCACATCGTATCGAGCGTCTCGCGCGTCATCCGGTTTGCTCGCAAAGGAGCCTCAAGGTGATCTTTCAGCCCGATATGCCGATACGCGGTCAGTCTCGTTCCGGCGATATGATTGATGGCATCGGCACAGGTGTCGGCGATCGTCGACCAGGCATTGTCGAGTGCAAAAAAATTATTCTCACGAACGGTTCGCTGCGGTGAATCGAATTGAACCTGTCCGGGCGAACGAGTGACGAGTTTTCCTTTCTCCTGAACCTGCACTTTGAGCGACGACGAGATGCGGTCGAACAGCCGGCCCCAACCGTGAATTCCGTCGACGGCCAGGTCCGCCGCAAGTAACTCTTGCGATTTCGGCAGCCGCATTTCTGCGTTGCGGCGTCGTGTCACGAGAAAGTAACGGTTACGCTTCAATTCCGGTGCCGCATCGACGAATTCGTTAAAATTTGCATCGCTCGCATCGCGAAGTGCGAACTCGACATTCGTTGCAATTTGTTCGCGATCCGGTGAAATGGCAACCAGTTCGGCCTGCAACTGACGGTACGATTTGTTCTCGGCATCAGCCGCCGCATAACAGTCGGCGAGTGCTCGAAAATCGGCAGCCGTCGCATCGACAAATTCGTATTCCAGAATCAACTGAACCCAGCGGGCAACATTGTCAGGTCGGGAATCGACAGTCGGCAGGGAATCAGTCTCATCAGCCAACCGTCGCAGTCGCAGCTTTAAGCCATCAAGCTGCTCACGAAATTCGTTTGATGCCGGAGCAGGAGCCAAAGAATCCAGATCCCATTCCTGCGGAAAAGCAATTGTCGCCATTGAATCGAAGATCCCCGAAGTTGTCGATCGGTACGTTGAACCCGACCGATTGTAGCCATATCTGGCCCGGCATGAACGTCGCCGGCAATAAATGTGGCAAAGTTGCCAGTGGAAGATAGTGGCAGGCCGGTATTCCACGGATGGCTGGCGAAAATCAACCGCGATGGATATTGATAGATGCACTTGAGTACAACACCGGAGCATCCACATGACCCGCATCGATTCTGTTATCAACCGTCGTTCGTTCATCACCGCGTCGACCGCTGGCCTCGCATCGGCAGGCGGCCTGCTTGCTTTCGGAACCGATCCGGCGTCCGTCGGATCGACCCCGGACACGACGCCCAGGCGAAAGCCCCGTGTCGCGGCGATCAATTCTGTCTATCGGTTACGCTCACACGCGTATCACATCGCCGGACGATTTATTCACGGATACATGCGAGACGGCTTCCACCACCAGCCTCCGTTTGAACTCGTCCGGATGTTCAATCACCAGCAACCGGCTGCCGATCTCGGACCTGGCGTTTGCGAACAGCACGGAATTGAACTCTGCAAGACGATTCCGCAGGCGCTTGGCGAGAAACATGGACTCGATATCGATGCCATCCTGCTGATCATTGAACACGGTGACTATCCGCAAAACGAGCGGCATCAGATCCTTTATCCGCGTTACGAGTTATTCGAGCAGATCGTCGATGTCTTCAAAAAGACTGGACGCAGCGTCCCTGTTTTTGTCGACAAGCATCTTTCTTACGATCATCGCCTCGCAGCAAAGATGGTTCAGACCGCACGCGATATGAAGTTCGGGCTGATGGCCGGTTCGTCATTGCCCGTCACCTGGCGTCGCCCGGAAATTGAACCGACAGCGGGCACTCCGTTTAAAGAGGGACTCGTTTGTTTTGGATATGACGGTAAGTCAGTCGAAGTTTACCTGTTCCATGCCCTGGAAGTTTTGCAGTGCATGATGGAACGCCGCAAAGGAGGCGAGACCGGCGTGAAGTCGGTCCAATTCCTTCAAGGTGACGCAGTCTGGGAGGCGGGGGACGAAGAACGGTGGTCCTGGCGACTTCTTGACGCGGCACTCGCGCGGTGCCCCAGCAAGAATACGGGGCCGATTCGGGAAAATGTATTGACCCCACAGGCCCTGCTGGTCGAATACGAAGATGGAACGACGGGTGCCGCACTGAACCTGTACGAGCAAACGTCGGACTTCGGGTTCGCGGCAACCGTCGAAGGCTGGTCGGAAACCCTGTCGACGTGTTTCTATTTGCCGGCACCACCCGGTGCCCGGTTCTTCGATCCGCTGACGTTTAATATCGAGAAGTTTTTTGCATCCGGGACGCCTCCCTATCCTGTCGAGCGCACGCTTTTGACGAGCACGATGACCGACCTGGCGATGCAGTCGCTCGAAGAAGGAAGTAAAGTCATCACGAATCCGGCTCTCGGAGTGAAATACCTGGCACCCAAAGACAGCGGTTTCTTTCGAGGCCCGTATACAGATGCAGGCTGACGCTTCGACCCGGTTTTCAAAAAGCGACAACAAAGCAGCGTAAGGATCGGCGCATGAACAATCGTCGCAAGTTGCTGACATGCCAGTGGATTTCTCCAGGGCGAATCGTCGAAAGAGGACGTGAACCACAAGGCACACAGACACAGTGAAGACAAGCAAGAAAAGGCGAATCCGCATCATGGGAGGGCGAGGCTTCGACCGAGCCGCCACGTCGCTGCGTCTCCCTACATGTCAAAGACCAATAACGAATTCCTCATCCCGAAACAAACGCCCACTCCAACACAATGAACGGGCGGATTTCGAAATCGTCGGTATTTTGAGCGTTTGGAAACTGGTATAGTGAAAAAGCCGTGAATCGC
>JANXOO010001388.1 GCA_025353525.1 Schlesneria sp.
AAGCCTACGCCACGTTGGCACCGCCACTTGGTTTCAGGCCTCCCGAATCATCACCGACGGAACACCGGTCTTCTTCGAGCGGTACAACGTGATCGAAGTGACGCTAACCGCGGGTGTCGGATCGTTGCGCAGGTATGGTATTCGCCGGGCGTTGCCTGAGAACCCATGAATCCATCGCGATTTTACGTGCATTGTTTCACTCGGTCTTTCCACCGGATATACTTCCTGCGGCACGAAAAGGATCGATTGCCTTGATGACCGTGGGAAGTTTACCGATTGAAGGACGGGAACCCCGACGCGCCTGGGGTCTTCCAGGAGTCTGCCCTGTTCCTCAGAATCAGGTCTCGACCGCCTCCGTAGCTCAGATGGATAGAGCGGAGCTTTCCTAAAGCTCAGGTCACAGGTTCGAATCCTGTCGGGGGTAATTTTCTAACGGCGATAATTTTCAAAAGAGTTCCTGCGGCAGGGCGATCACGGATTCGAACCCTGTCGTCACGTAAAACTGCGGATCACGGAGTGGGGAATCTCTTTTTTAATGCCTTGCTGCGGAAATCGAATCCGTCGTCGAGCGCTTCGAGGATTTTGTCGGCGGTCACGATAAAGCCGAGTAGCCCGCCGGGTGGCTCGAACTCGATCCGATTGAGCAACGTCACCTTTTCGGGTGATGAATGAGGCTCGATAATGTAGTCATGCAACCAAAGTTTCAGCGGCCCTTCGACCATTTTTTCGCGAAACCGTGACGGTGATGACAATTCGACGATTTCATACGTCAATTGCTGAATCATTCCGTATGCCTGAGCTTTGCAAGTCAGCGTGCAGCCCAAAGATATGATTTCCGGTGGTGTCACGAAAACGAACTGCATCTCGGGAGGAGCGATCGCTTGCAGGTTTGCCGGTCGAATCAAATAGTCGAATAACTGATCGACCGTTGTGTGCAAATCCGTCCGACTCTCGAAAATGGGCATTCAGTGGTTCCAGAGATTGGGGCAAGACAGACTTATGTCTGAACCGACAAGATCCGGTTGCCGGTCTTGCACCAGCATATCTGTTTGAAAGCGGATCGTCAGCACTGTAAGGCTGGCGTTACTGTTGCCAAACTTGAAAAGAATTCCCGATACCTGCCGCCGGGCTTCTCTGTCAGTTTGGCAGACGGCTTTCCGAATCAGAACCGGATTGGCCACGTTGGCAGAACCTTTGTGAAGTCGCGCCAGACGTAAGTCGTTACTACAACGAATGATTGCGCATGTGAGTCGATTGGCGCGCCGTTCGCTTGCTAGAACCGTGTCTCGTGGTGTCATCAATGGGTTCTGTCCCATCGTGCAAGGCCGAATGCGTTTCGATTCTGGAGTAAGGTGAGATGGCAAAGAAGAGTAGCTCGAGCGACCTGAAGTTGGTCCCACTGGGCGATCGAGTGGTCCTCAAACGAGCCGAAGCGGAAACGAAGACCGCTGGCGGGATTGTGTTGCCGGATTCCGCAACTGACAAGCCACAGCGCGGCGATGTCATCGCTGTGGGTGAAGGGCACGTCAAGAGCAGCGGTATGAAGGTCTCGCTGACCGTCAAGCCTGGCGATCACGTCATTTTCAGTTCCTATGCTGGCGATGAATTCAAAGTCGGCGATGAAACGTACCTGTTGCTGCGAGAAAGCGATATTCTGGCTGTATACGGCTGATTCCTTCGGTTCGAGGAATCCAGATATTTAACAGCCAGTGTTCAAAAAGGCACGGTTCAAAAGGCACGGTTCAAAAGACACGATTCAAAAGACACGGGTTCTGAAAGTCGGATCGATCAGATTGACTTGAACTCTTTGAACATGCGTCCTTAAAAGCCTTGACTTCGCGTATTAAAAACAGTCTTTCCGAGTCTGGACGAGCCGCCACTGGCAACCTCTTCAGTTGATCGGATTTGAGTTTTCGAAATTTTCAAACCAGGAGCCTCTCCGAATGGCCAAGATTATTGCCTTTGATCAGGAAGCGCAAGAAGCGATGCGTCGCGGTGTACAGAAACTCGCCCGAGCAGTACGAGTCACCCTCGGACCCCGCGGGCGTAACGTCATCATCGAGAAGAGCTTTGGCTCGCCGACCGTAACAAAAGACGGAGTGACCGTCGCTCGTGAAATCGAACTCGAAGACAAGTTCGAAGACATGGGGGCCAGGATGGTTCGCGAAGTCGCCAGCAAGACTTCCGATATCGCCGGCGATGGAACGACCACCGCTACAATTCTCGCAGAAGCGATCTACTGCGAAGGGCTCAAGGCGGTCGTCGCCGGGGTCAATCCGATCGACATGAAGCGTGGTATGGACAAGGCTGTCGATCAAATCGTTGCCAAGCTCAAGGGAATGGCAATCGAATGCAAAAACAAAAAGTCGATCGCCCAGGTAGGTACAGTAGCCGCCAACGGTGACCACGAAATTGGCAACATTCTTGCCGACGCGATGGAACAGGTCGGAAAAGACGGGGTCATCACCGTCGAAGAAGGAAAATCGCTGACGACCAGTTACGAAGTCGTCGAAGGGATGCAATTTGATCGTGGCTATCTGTCGCCCTACTTCGTTACTGATCCGACATCGATGGAATGTATCCTCGAAGACGCCTATGTTCTGATCCACGAAAAGAAGATCAGCAACATCAAGGATCTTGTTCCGGTTCTCGAAAAGGTCGTCAATAGCGGCAAGCCGCTGCTGATCGTCGCCGAAGAAGTCGAAGGCGAAGCACTCGCGACGCTCGTCATCAACAAGCTCCGCGGCACGTTCAAGATTTCCGCTGTGAAGGCCCCCGGATACGGCGATCGACGCAAGGCGATGTTGCAAGACCTGGCGATCATGGTCGGTGGACAGGCCATTTTCGAAGACCTTGGCATCCAGCTTGAAAACGTTCAATTGTCGGACCTCGGTCGCGCCAAGCGAATTGTGATCGACAAGGACAACACGACGATCATCGAAGGCCACGGCAAGTCGGCTGATATCAAGTCGCGGATCGAACAGATCCGTCGTGAATTGGCTGCGTCGACCAGCGATTACGATCGTGAGAAGCTGGAAGAACGCGTTGCCAAGTTGTCGGGCGGTGTTGCTCAGCTCAACGTCGGTGCCGCAACCGAAAGCGAAATGAAAGAAAAGAAGGCTCGCGTTGAAGACGCCCTGCATGCAACTCGCGCTGCCGTTGAAGAAGGTATTCTTCCAGGTGGTGGTGTGGCACTGCTGCGATCGTCGCTCGAACTCAAGCCGACCGGTTTGAACGAAGACGAAACAACGGGATTCAACATCATTATCCGGGCCTGCCGTGCTCCGCTGACCCAGATCGCCGACAACGCCGGTGTCGATGGCGCGGTGATTTGCGAAAAGGTTGCCGAGCACAAGGATGGTCATGGCTACAATGCCGCGACCGGCAAGTACGAAGACCTCGTCAAGGCCGGGATCATTGACCCCTGCAAAGTGACGCGAAGTGCTCTTCAGAATGCTTCGAGCGTTTCAACATTGCTGCTGACCAGCGATGCACTGATCGCCGAAAAACCGAAAGACGCCGAAAAGAAGGGTGGCGGACACGCCGACCACGACGACATGTACTAATCGCGAATCGCGAAATACAAAGCCCGCAAGAGTTGTTCTTCCGGGCTTTTTTCATTGGCAAACAATCGGCGCTGCAAAACGGGACTGCAAA
>JANXOO010001408.1 GCA_025353525.1 Schlesneria sp.
TTCTTCACCATCGGCAATCGCAGTTCCTCCACCGTAAACGTACCGAGTGGCGATTCAGTAAATGTCGCCGGGTCATTCAGGCGGGTTCCCTTGCGAAAAGCGTCGACCTCGACCGTGTCGTGTACGACTTTCACCAATGTCACGCGGGTGGCGCCGCTCGCCCTGCACAGGTTTCTCGCGAATGATCGTTCAACGAGCGGTTGTAATTCTTCGGGACCGTTACCGAGAAACTCGGTAAGCATGAAATGGCGATGATAAAATAGCCGGGGAAAGACATTTCGATCAGGAATTCGACCTGTTTTTGTCGTTCCGTCGGGGAATTCCAGCGTATAGGAGACAAGCGTGCTCGCCCCCGGGTCAGGCGCAAAGTAATGAAACCCGTGATCGAGATGGAGTGCGTGAAGATAGGGGGATACGAATCCAAATCCCGATCGCAGAATCGGCGACGAAGGTTCTGCCGACGCTGGACAGACGACGATCGCGAATAAATGAAATATCAGCCATGCATTGAGTAGCAGAAACCCGACTCGCTTCAATTGACCTGATGACCCCGCGCGGTCTGGCGATGGCGTCGGGCCAGTCAATCCAGGAAAATCTCTGCCTTCGCCGCAGAAAACCTCGCCAGGATCTGTCGTAAGAGAGGGCGCGGGCGTTCCATCAGAATCGTTACCGGGATCGCTGCGCGTCATAGCTCGCCTCAATAGATCGATCCCAAGGCATGGGACGTGCTTTTTACGGCGACATCCGCATGCCTTCAAACGATTTCAACCGAGTCGAACTCGACTTTTATGGCGGCAATCCGTTTCGCACAAATTTCGCGGTCGAAAGTCGAAGCGATCACTAATAACCGCCGTTCGAACCACCTGAAAATCCGCCATTGGAGCCACCGGCGCCTCGTGATCCACGCGATCCGTTCGATGCACCTTTGCGCATCTTGCGACCTCGCTTGCGTGACCCGCGAGATCCGTTGGAACCGGAAGAACCACCGGAGCCCATCGAAACGACTCCACCGGACGAACCGCCTGAACCACCGTTGGAACCGCCTCGGCGGGCCGCTTGAACTTCGGTCGACATTCCGACGAGCAACAGAGCCGCACTCGTCACTGCAATTCCACAAATCCACTTCAACATCGAGAATCCCCTCAAAACATCCATTCATTTGAATCAGGAACAGCGACGATCGCAATTCCACGTCCAGCGGCGGTTGATCGTAAACGCAACACAATTTCAGGGAGCACTGACATCGTCCGCACGACCACAAGCTCAGGTGAGCGAGGCAATGGAAAAATTAGCGGGGTGGAATATATGGGTCAAGTCAGTCGAATCGGAATTTCGGGTTATCTGGGGGATTTGTGCATGGCGGCAAATCGCGTTTTGCACTGATGAAACGAAGCGAGCGAGATTCTTCGGACTCAGCAACAGAGTCAGCGATGAAAACCAGCGTAAAGATCTTGAGCGCGTGGCGAACACTCAAAGTTGCCCTGTGGGTCCGTTGACTCCGCACTCACCAAGGGACCCACAGGGCAACTTCCAGTGGCTTTTCTGCCTCGGACACAACGCAGGTCGTGTGATGAACACGGCCAGGATCGCAGCGGCATGACAACGATAATTTCAAGGCGAGTGGCTAAAGCCACGGCGTTGTCGCAGTTGGTGCTTGCCAGTCCTTTTCGGACATCCGCATATTCGCTGCGTTCCCAAGCTGGTTCAGAATCCTCTTTGGGCCGCGATCAACAGAATGCGGAAAACGGCAAACCGGTTCGATTCTACGAGTATTCGTTCATGTCGTAGCGGCGAATCCCAAGAGAAACGGCTATAATTCCCGGATGGAAAAACTGCCCCCCGGAACCATTTCCCGCGACGAACTGGCGCTCAGGTATCTCGATTCGCTTCCTTATGTTCCGTACCCGGTGCAGGAAGAAGCTCTGCAGGCATGGTTTGAAACTGACGATGGAGTCATGGTGTGCGCTCCGACCGGGACCGGAAAAACACTGATCGCCGAAGCCGCTGCGTTTGAAGCATTGCATACCGGTCAAACGATCTATTACACGACTCCGCTGATCGCACTGACCGATCAAAAGTTCCTCGAATTGCAGAACTCGGCAGAACGATGGGGATTTCGCCGCGATCAAGTGGGTCTTGTTACAGGAAATCGTCGCGTCAATCCAAAGGCCAATGTTCTGGTTGTTGTGGCGGAAATCCTGTTGAATCGACTGCTCACGTCTCATTGGTCGGCACACGAAGAGGCCGCAGCGGAAAAAGTTCGGCAGATTGCCGCCGCGCACCTCAAAGCTGAATCAGCCAAAGACCATTCGAGTGGCCTTCACACATATACCGACCTGATCGGTTGGGACGATGAACTGGTTGAAGAATTGTCAGTTCAACCAGGCAAATCGACGGTCGCGGCTGTTCCACTGGCACTCGACTTCGACCGCGTTTCGGCCGTTGTCATGGACGAATTCCACAACTTTTCCGACCTTGAACGCGGCATCGTCTGGGAGTTTTCGCTGTCGTTGCTTCCGAAGCACATTCGCCTTTTACTGCTTTCCGCAACGATTGGAAACTCGGCCAAATTCGTCTCGTGGTGCCGACGAACGCATGATCGGTCACTTGAACTGGTGCAGAGCAGTGATCGTCGCGTGCCATTGCAATTTCATTGGGTCGGTGACAAGTTTCTGACCGATCACCTCGAAGAGATGGCCGCAGGTGACGAAAGCCATCGAAAGACGCCTGCGCTAGTGTTTTGTTTCAACCGGGATGAATGCTGGAACGTAGCGGAAGAATTGAAAGGCAAAGCGATGCTGGCCAGCGGCCAGCAAAAGAAACTCGTCACGGAACTCGAACGGTACGAATGGAACAAAGGGGTCGGCCCCAAACTGAAGCAACTTTTGATGCGCGGCGTCGGAGTTCACCATGCCGGTTTGTTACCGAAATACAAACGGATCGTCGAAGAGCTTTTTCAAAAGAAATTGTTGACGATTTGCGTCTGCACTGAAACTCTGGCTGCCGGGATCAATCTCCCGGCGCGATCAGTTGTCCTGCCCTGTCTGATGAAAGGCAAGCCAGGCGATTTGAAGTTGATCGACCCCAGTTCTGCACATCAGATTTTTGGTCGCGCGGGCCGACCGCAATTCGACACCGAGGGGCATGTATTTGCACTCGCCCACGAAGACGATGTCAAAATTCTTCGTTGGCGCGAACAGTTCGATTCGATTCCCGCAGATACGAAAGACTTCGGATTACTGCGAGCGAAAAAAGCGTTGAAAAAGAAAATGCCGACGCGAAGCCCGAACCGGCAGTACTGGAGCGAGCAATACACGCCGCATTTTGAGCACATCCGCACGATGTTCCGCGAGGCGAAAGTTACGTTACGCTCCGTGCCGCCCATTGAAGAGACATCTTTAGAATGATTGCCGGTGCGCAGTCGGCAATGGCTATTCAACCGCCGCCGAACATGCGGTCCAAGAAGCCGCTCG
>JANXOO010001410.1 GCA_025353525.1 Schlesneria sp.
GACAAGCAAGAAACGGCGAATCCGCATCATGGGAAGGCGAGGCTCCGACCGAGCCGCCACGTCGCTGCGTCTCCCACATGACAAAGACCAATAACGAATTGCTCATCCTGAAATAGTCGCCCACACCAACACAAAAACCAAGAATTAAAGAGTGAACCACAGGCACAGAGAAGACAAGAAAGAAAAAATGACTCACCAATAAATGCCATGCACGAACGAAGAAACGAGAAACCCCGGTCAGCCTCTCTGAGCGCCGTCACAACGTGCCTCTTCTCCTTCGTTCTCTGTGCCTCGGCGTCTGTGGTAAAATATCTTCGCATTTCTCTGCTGCATATCGCTGAGCGATTCAGCCAGTTCAAACTAAAATGGTGCCGACGGTAGTTGATGCGCCGGCCCTAAGCACGACTCGCTCCCGCAATCGGTTTGGACGTTTATCCGACCTGCCGGAATAACGAAGAACCCGGAACCGACGTGCGTCAGTTCCGGGGTTCGTCCCACGACGTTGATGCTGGAGTATCCTCTGATTCACCTGTGCATTAATCAACTAAAATTCGCCGACTGTTTCGCCGTCGTCGCGGCCGAAGAGTCGCCTGGCTGTTTGCGTATCAATGTTTTCCGAGATAAATCGAACTGTTCCGTCACCCAGGAGTGCGTGAGCACCGCCTGTGTGAAGACTGAACGGTTCGTTGTTCGGGCCGCAGTTGTTTGTCGTCCAGGGGCAATCAACAGGTCCTCCACCTGGAGTTTTGTTGTTGTTGAAGATCCCTTTAAGGTTTCCGATTGTGGCGTTTGGCGGACCCGAAACTCCAGCACCCGAATCCGAGTCTGCCCAGCGGTTGGGAGCCGTCTTTGTGCCTCCTCCCGGCATTTGGGTCGTGTCCCAGCCGGGTGCCCCACCGATGTAAAGTGACTGCGGATACTTGCCAATCAGATTTGACGGTCGCCCGGCTTGCTCGACAATCGCAATCGTATTGCTCGTACCATCGGTGACTGCGGCAATCGCATTCCCGTAGAGTCCGAGAATCGAATCTCGGGTTGCGCCAAGCGTCGTCCCGTTCGCTCCCCCTGCAACTCCATTCTGACCGTTTCGGATACCGGTGACCGGATCGATGTCAACGAACGCGACCGGCATATAATCGGCCTGCCCGTATCCCTGGGCGTCTGCGGAAGTAATGGCGTTACTCGGGCAAAGGAATGGTGTGACTTTCGTTTTTGAAACGGCGGCATTGTTCACAGCACCTCCGGGAACACTCGTCGGACTGGCACTGTAGTGGTAGTTGAAATCGTAGCGATTATACGCCGGTGCCTGATCGACATAGGGAAGCGTTGCGGTGAAGAGCGATACCGGAAACGCTTGCAGGTTCACGGCGGCGAAATTGACCCCTTTGCCCGCCGCAGGGAATCGGGAATACGTCGATTCGTAATTGAACAGAGCCAACCCGAGTTGCTTCAGGTTGTTCTTGCATTGCGTTCGCCTTGCGGCCTCGCGAGCTTGCTGCACTGCAGGCAGCAGCAGCGCGATCAGGACGGCGATGATCGCAATCACCACCAGCAGCTCAATCAGCGTAAATCCACGCGATCGGCTTCGAATACCAGTTCCACGGTTCATAACAAATCTCTCCAAATTCCTTCAGAAACACAGAAATCGGTGCCACGCTGCCAACTTTGACCGCGTTTGATTTTTGAGTACTGCAACCGATCCCAGCCTCCATGCCACAAATATACCACCTACTAGATCGGTGATTCAATAGCATTTCGTGAAAGAATTCGAATTACTCGATAAATAACGATAATTTAAGAGACTTATGGGATTTTTAGAAACCAATCTGCATTGGAAATGCTGATATTTAAAACCAACCATTGGTTGGTGATATTTGAAATGAAATTGCGATGATGAGATTGGTGAATTCATCGTAAATCACGGAGACGCAGACTGTCCTGCGGTGCCTGCCCTCGTGAAATACCGAGAGAGCACTCAATGCAACCGGATTCCAGCGAAGATGTCGCGAGGTCCACACGATGTCGCGTACGTCAACGGGTCGGTGGAGACTTCAATTCGGCTTATAATTCGCGCGGTCTGGTTTGAGGCCATTGAGAAATCCAGCGACACCTGGAAACAGCCGCAGTCCGCTTCGAACGCGAATGCGGACTCACAAACGAATCCTCAATCTGGACCGCGAGCAGTATAAATCCTAGCCTGAATTGCGCACCGAGTTCCAGCGAAATCGCCTTTCCGCACGTAATAAGTGATTGTTAGG
>JANXOO010001454.1 GCA_025353525.1 Schlesneria sp.
GGATGAATCGGCTCACGTGTGAAGTAGTTTGCGACGAGAACTCTGAATGTTGGAATAATCGTCTGTTCGCAATGCTGTTCCAGTTCTTGTCGAGTGAGATCGCTGCCCAGGACGAACGGTTCTCGAACAATCAATGTCCAGCCGGGCGGAAGCTGACTTCGCAACAAACTTGCCATCGTGTCACATCGAACTGACAGTGGTTCGTCGTTCGCCAGGACCAGATCAGCATCGGTGTCCGTCTGAGCGAACTGAGTCGGGTTGCGATCAGGGCGCGACGGCGCGGCGATGGCATAACATGTTGCCACCAGCAGCACTGGCCCAATCGTTAGAACCTTCCCACGCGATACAGTCACGCTATTTACCCGGTTCAGTCCCATAGCCGCCAATACCTCTGTATTGAGCAGCTCCCCGACTGTGAGTCGATCTTTCAAATCAATGGAACGTCAATTTACTTTACTCTGCGTAATCTGGGATGTCGGCCATTTTTTGTCTCTTCAGATCAAAGTTTCCATTGATTGTGGGGGTGACGATCAGTTGGTACGATCAGCCAGCCGGGGCAAACTGAATGAACAGGTTGCCTGAGGCGTCAGCACGCGATTTTTGACAATGCCAACGGGCGTCATGCCCGTTCCCCGCCCCGATCTCTCAATTCAAAAACAGGCAGCTAACGGATGGATTCCACGGTCTATCATCATCTCGGTGCTCACACTCATACGGAAAATGGTGTCGCAGGAGTGCGGTTTGGAGTTTGGGCGCCCAATGCGACCGAAGTCTCGGTCCTCTGCGACCTCAATTCCTGGATGCACGGTCGTCACTCGTTGAATTCGAGTAACAACGGCGTGTGGTGGGGATTTGTCGCCGGGTTGAAGCACGGCGATCCCTATAAATTCGGTGTCCGTTCCGCAGAAGGCCACCTGCTGCAAAAGTCGGATCCGTGTGCCTTCTCTACGGAAGTCCCGCCCAAAAGCGCTTCGGTTGTCTACGAACTCGACGGACATGACTGGCGTGATCGTGAATGGATGGCAAAACGCGAATGCTTGAACTGGTCCGAACAGCCGGTTTCGATCTATGAAGTCCATCTCGGCTCGTGGAAGCGTCCGACCGACGGGCGAATGTATTTCAGCTACGTCGAACTGGCGCGGATGCTTGTCGAATACATCAAAAATCTGGGCTATACCCATATCGAATTGATGCCCGTCAATGAATTTCCGTTTGACGGATCGTGGGGCTACCAGGCAACCGGCTACTTCGCTCCAACCAGCCGTTTCGGATCGCCACATGACTTCATGGAATTCGTCGAGATTTTCCATGAACAGGGAATCGGCGTCATCATCGACTGGGTTCCGGCCCATTTCCCCACTGACGGACATTCGCTGGGTTCATTCGACGGTACGGCCTGTTACGAACACGAAGATCCACGGAAGGGGTTTCATCCTGACTGGGGCACGTTGATCTTCAATTACGGGCGAAATGAAGTCCGCGATTTCCTGCTGTCGAGCGCCCGGTTCTGGATGGAGAAGTATCACATCGACGGACTGCGCGTTGATGCGGTCGCATCGATGTTGTATCTGGACTATTCCCGCAAACCGGGCGAATGGGTGCCGAATATGTTCGGCGGTCGCGAGAACCTTGAAGCGATCGACTTCCTGAAAGAAATGAACACTCTGCTTTATCGCGAGTTTCCCGGCATCCTGACGATCGCGGAAGAGTCGACCGCCTGGGGAGGCGTCTCACGCCCCGTCTACACCGGCGGACTGGGATTCGGCATGAAGTGGGATATGGGCTGGATGAACGACACGCTGCGTTACATGCGTCGTGAGCCCGTGCATCGCAAGCATCATCAGAATGAACTGTCGTTCCGCATGGTCTATGCGTTCACCGAGAACTTCCTGTTGCCGCTGTCTCACGACGAGGTCGTTCACGGTAAGTGCTCGTTGCTGTCGCAGATGCCCGGCGATCACTGGCAAAAATTCGCTAACCTGAGACTCCTTTACGCCTATCAATACACTCAGCCGGGCAAGAAATTGCTGTTTATGGGCGGCGAGATCGCACAGTGGCTCGAATGGAACCACAATACGCAACTCGACTGGCCTCTGGTCGGACAGCCGCTGCACGATGGAGTCACCAACCTGGTACGCGACCTGAATACGCTTTATCGTGGCGAACCGGCACTGCATCAACTCGACATGTCGGGTGAAGGGTTCCGCTGGATTTCGTGTGATGATTGGCAAAGCAGCGTCTATGCGTACGTACGCCAAGGCAGGTCAGCCAGCGATCGCGTGATTGTCGTCATCAATTTCACGCC
>JANXOO010001471.1 GCA_025353525.1 Schlesneria sp.
GCTGCGAGCCGTAGAACGCTGCAAGGACTGGGATGTGCCGACCGACCAGGGAACCTGACGCGAGGCCAGGTTGATCGTTTTTTTTTGCCAATCGTATTTCGTCACCAGAGAACGCTGAATCATGAACCGGAACGAAATGCACGAGCGCCGACTGCGGCGCAGCGAACCATGGGATCTGCTCATTATTGGCGGCGGAGCGACCGGTGTCGGTGTCGCAGTCGACGCTGCGTCGCGCGGTTATGATGTCTTGCTGCTGGAGCAGCATGATTTCGGTAAAGGGACTTCGAGTCGCAGTACGAAACTTGTGCACGGCGGCGTGCGATACCTTGAACAGGGCAACATCTCGCTGGTGATGGAGGCCCTTAAGGAACGCGGGTTACTCAGACAAAACGCACCACATCTCGTTCACGACCTGGCATTTATCGTCCCCAGCTATACCTGGTGGGAATCACCGTTTTATGGACTGGGCCTGAAAGTCTACAACCTGCTCTCGGGTCGTTATAAATTCGGGCCAACCGCTCGACTGTCGCGTGACGAAATCCTGCAGCGGCTACCGAACATCAAAACGGACGGCCTGAAAGGTGGTGTCGTCTATTACGACGGCCAGTTCGACGACTCGCGATTGCTGATCAATCTGGTCGCAACGGCAGCGGAACAGGGTGCCACACTTTTGAACTATGTTGCCGTCACGGGACTGAGGCACGACGCTCACGACGGCTTTACCAATGGTGCGATTGCCCGGGACCATGAGACCCAGGAAGAATTCGAAGTTTCTGCTCGCGTGGTGATCAATGCGACGGGAGCGTTTTGTGACGGCGTGCGCCGTATGGCCAACCCCGACGCAGTATCGTTGATCGCACCGAGCCAGGGCATTCACCTCGTCTTTGATCGCTCGTTTCTGCCCGGCGACAGTGCGATCATGGTCCCGCACACACCAGACGGACGGGTCATGTTTGCGATCCCGTGGCACGAGCACACGCTGGTAGGGACAACCGACGTGGCAATCCATGAAACGCCGCTAGAACCACGAGCCACCGAAGACGAGATCGGATTCATTCTTGAAACGGCTGGCCGTTACCTCGAAAAACCGCCGAAACATAGCGATATCCTGAGTGTCTTTGCGGGAATCAGACCACTCGTTCGCGCCGGAGACGGCAAAAGTACGGCGGCTCTTTCGCGGGATCACACGATCCACATCGACGATTCCGGACTTCTGACAATTGCCGGAGGAAAGTGGACAACCTACCGCAACATGGCCGAAGACTGCGTCAATCAGGCGGCGACACTCGCACAACTCGAAGACCACCCCTGCATCACTCGGACATTGGCCATCCACGGTTCCCATCCGCACGTAACGGACATCGGCGTTTTGGCCCACTACGGATCTGATGCGACAGCGATTCGTCAATTGGCCGCATCGGACTCTGCACTCGCGCAGCCACTCGACCCCGACCTGCCGTACATCGGTGCGGAAGTCATCTGGGCCGTTCGCAACGAGATGGCGCGAACAATCGAAGACATCCTGGCCCGCCGAACAAGAGCCCTGTTCCTGAACGCCCGCGCAGCGATCCGAATGTCACCGCGAGTTGCCGAATTAATGGCAGCGGAACTGAATCGCGATGCAAACTGGCAACATCAGCAAATCACCGAATTCGCAAAAACCGCGGCTGGATACATCGCCACTTAGGATCGGCATATGAACAATTGTCGCAAGTTGCTGATATGCCAGTGGATTTCTTCAAGGCGAATCGTCGAAAGAGGAAGTGAACCACAGAGGCAGTAGAGTAGGGGAGGAGCCGTAGCCGCCTCCCCCCTCGTCAAACCGGACATGCAGATTTCCCGCATCCGGCTTACCCAGCAACTGTCACCGCAGGTTTGTCGCAGTTTCGGGACGAGGTTG
>JANXOO010001476.1 GCA_025353525.1 Schlesneria sp.
TGGCGGATGTACGACTGCCCCGGCTATGCCGCCAATTTCGCGCAATTGCCAACCGTCGCCTATAGCGGTGAAAATGACATTCAGAAGCAGGCGGCCGACATCATGGCGGCCGCTTTCGTGCGCGAAGGAATGCAGTTGACGCATCTGATCGGCCCGATGACGGCGCACAGCATTCATCCCGATTCCGCCAAAGAGATCGAAGCAAGGCTGGCTGAATGGGCAGTGAAAGGGATCGACAGGGCACCGGCTCAACTTCAATTGGTGACGTTTACACTCAAGTACAACCGGATGCACTGGTTGACAATCGAGGGGATGGGCGAGCATTGGGACGAGGCGCGGGTCGTCGTCACACCTGAACGGGACGAGTTGCACGTCACGACAAAAAACGTCACGGCATTGACCGTGCATCCGCCGCAGGGACATCCTCGCAAAGTACGAATCGACGGAGGTACTTCGCTGAAAGTTCCAGCAGACGGCTCATTTGTGCTGGAAGGCAAGTCATGGAAAGCGGGACAACAGTCCGGCCTGCGCAAAAAGCAGGGACTTCAGGGCCCGGTCGACGATGCACTGATGGATTCGTTCATCTTTGTGAAGCCGAGCGGACGATGTCGTAGCGAAGCGGTCGACAAATGGGTCAGCTCAGAATTTGATCGAGCCGTCACGCACTGGCGACGGCAGATGCGTGGGGATGCGATTGTCAAAACGGATCGGGAGGTCACTGATCGGGACATTGCCGAATCGAATCTGGTCCTTTGGGGCGATTCACAGGCAAATCAGGTCGTTGCCCGGATCGCCGACCGACTTCCCATTCAATGGTCCGACACAAAACTCACGGCAGGTGATCACTCGTACGATTCGACCAGTCACGCACCGATCATGATTTATCCGAACCCGCTCAACCCCGAAAAATACGTCGTACTGAACAGCGGATTGACTTACCGCGAGTATGATTATTTGAACAATGCACGGCAGGTGCCAAAGTTACCGGACTGGGCGATCATCGACGTGCGAATCGCACCGAATGGTCGCACTCCGGGCAAAATCGTCGATGCCAACTTTTTCAACGAGCGGTGGGACTTCAAAACTCGTTAATCACGGCAATTCGGGAACCCCGACGCTTTGCCAGGGAATGTCACCATCCACCCGGTTTCCTTCGCCGGAGCCGGAATCAATCAGGTCAGATCCTGACGACCTCGCCACTCCATTGCGAGTGTTCGTATGATGCGATCACCAGTGCATTTTCCACACTCGCCGCCTGGGCCAGGAGAGTACCATCGGGATCCCATATCGCACTTTTTCCTGTGGAATTGCGGGTGCCAACCGACTCGGCGTGGTTGGCCATGACAACCAGCATCCGGTATTGCCCCGCGTAGCTCGCAAGCCTTGGCGCATCGGTTTCGTACCACTCTGAGGTTAAAAAGACCCCTGCGGCGTAGATCGTAGCACCACTTGCCGCATACGCTTTCGGGTGCGTTGTTTGAGATGCGTCGGCGCAAATCGCGATGCCGATTTTTTGTTCATTCACTGAAAATGACAAAGGAATATCGCCAGGTGTGAAAAAGTCGGGTTCATTGCCTCCCAAATGCATTTTGCAATACGTTCTCGTGATCTGATGGGAACTAATGAGAACCGCCCCAAGGCCAGGTTTGGCCGCACCGAACCTTAGCGGTGCCCCTGCGACGATTTCAATCTGCAGTTCCCTGGCAAGTGTGATCAAAGGAATCAAACGACGGTCATTCGCTTCGATTGCCAGATTTTCTGCCAGTTCAGGTTCATATCCCGTCAAAGAAAGTTCAGGAAACACCAGCACATTGATTCCGTACCTGGCCGCCGCCCGAATCGCCGCCAGATGAGTGGAGATGTTTTTATCGATATCTCCGAAAACGGAGGCAACCTGGGCAGCGGCAATCCTGAAATGTGACATTGATTGTGCAACTGTTCTAAAATCCGAACGGAATGGCTTGGCAAATACATTCAAACACAACCTGAATCAGATGTCGGTCCGATCGGCAACGTTTATGGACCTGCAGGTCGAAATTCATTTGACCATAATTTTCCATGAGACGCCGAATCGGTCAATGACGATTCCGTACCACGATGTGAACGCAGACTCAGCGAGGGGGATCAAAACTTTTCCGCCACTGCTCAGCGATTCGAAAATCTGTTTCGCCTGGACGGCTGAATCTGCTTTAATCGCCAAAGCGAACCCTGTGAACGAGGCCGCAGATTGCGATTCATTGCAGCCGACATCGCTCGCCATCAATTC
>JANXOO010000271.1 GCA_025353525.1 Schlesneria sp.
CGCAACGAAGGGAAAGAAGACGAATTCGTCAGGCAGAGACGGGAACACGGAGAAAAGGCTGAAAGCGAACGGGAAATCCTGGACTGGTATTACTTCGCGTCGTTGTCGAACAACGTGAAGGACACTTATGCCATCGTGAAAAAAATGTCTTACCGGCCCGATGCTGACAACAGCGTCAAGTCGATATACCTGTCGATGCTCTCGAATCGAGGTATCGAGCCCGGTCAGGAAGAGGCTGCCATCGCCGAACCGAACGATGCGAATGGCAACCCCATAGCCGGGGTATCGGTTCTGGGCAAAGACGAGATGGACCACGTTCTCGACTGTTACCATTCCATCAAGAGTTCTGCCGACGATGCGGTCAATCAGTGGAATTTCAATCAGGCTCCGATTCAGGTCGTGGCGGCAGAATTGAAACGCTGCGGTCGCGATGCGGAAGCCGACGCTCTCGTCAAGGATGCGATTGCCGCAGCGACAAATCCCGTTCAGGTGGCATTCTTGCTTGCGAGTATGGTTCAAACGGACGACTACGAAACTTCGATCACACTGCTCGACCGGCTATCGGAATTCAAGCCGGATGCCGTTGCCAGTCAGGCTCAGAATTCCGCAATCGGATTCAACTATGCGCAATATGTCGCGTCGCCCGCCTACCAGTCTCAGATTCTGGCGCAACTGATGGCCAAGCGGGCACAGAAAAAGTCGGTCGGCGACGTTCTGGGCCTTTGGGATCGGTATCTTTCCGTTGCCGTCACGAGGTTCGAACAACAAAAGGTCGAAAGTCCCGCAGCAAAGAAAAAGAGCCAGCAACAACAGGCTCAATTCCAGCAACAAGGATATGTTTACGTCTGGCGCGGAAACAACCCGCAGCATGAACAACTCGATTTTCCGGCGTCGAACGACATCTACGACCAGGCGTCGATTCAGATGCTGCGTCAACTTTTCGTCATCTATAAGGATGCCGATATGACACGGGAACTGGTCGAGCACTTTCAAAAACAACAGGCGGCCCCGAAAACAACGGAAACAAGAAGACTGTTTTGGCAGTTTGGACTTGGATACCTGAACTGGTGGCTGGACGAAAAGGACGAAGCGCTGACGGTGCTCGTCGCCGCGACCGAATCGTTGCCTGACAACGAAGCCATGCGACTTGAACTGTCGCGGTTGTACGAAAAACGTGGCGAACATGGTGCCGCACTGGAAATCGTCGATTCGCTTGCTGCGACCGATCAGCAGGCAATGCAAAAGCGAGAGATTTCGGCGCTGCGGCTGGCAGTCAACAGTGGCAACATCGACCGGGCCCGAATTGCTGCCGAGCGATTATTCGGATTGAGGCTGGATTCGAATCTTCAGATTCAACTGGCCAGGCAGATGCATCAATTGGGGATGCACGAACAAGCCGAGGCCGTGTTGTCGCGAGCTGGGCGGCAAGCGGGAAACAAGACCGATGTCCTTTCGAATCTGATGCAGCAATACCAGTCGCAGGGAAAAAACGATGTCGCCACGCAGATTGCCCATCAGCTTCTCAGGCGATCAGCAGGTGGTCCGGCGGCCATTGCAGGCCGAAGCCGGCGTTCGGGCCAGCAAGACAATTCCGGAATGCGTCAACAGGCATTCGCCGTATTGCGGCGTTCGGGGAAGCTTCCCGAAATGATCGCGAAAATCGAGACGCAATTGAAGAACGGGTCCAAATCGCAACGACTGCGGGAATCGCTGTTCGAGTACTACAACGCGAACGGCGAAGAAAAGAAAGCGATTGAATTGTCGGCGACGATAACCGAGTCGAAGCAGGACGATCCGCAGTTTCAGTACAACCTCGGCCAGCAGATGATGCAGCAGGGTAAGCACAAAGAGGCTGTCGAACATTTCAAGGCGGCCGTGAAAAAAGATCCGGGGGTGATGCGGAATAACTTCTGGGAAGTCATGAATTCGTTCCAGAGCGCCGACAAAATGGACGAACTCGTCTCCATTTTTGACGGGGTAAACCTCAAGGGATTCAGCCAAAACCCGTGGGAGCTGACGAATATGATCAGCAACTTGTCGAACAATGACAAGTCGAAGGACGCGGCAGTGAAACTCTTCAAACGTGCGTGGATCGAAATGCCCGGCCAGCGACAACAATTGCTGCAAAGTGCCAATAACGAGGCCTTCTGGCAACTGTCGGAAATCTACGACTACGCCCGACAGGGGATCATTCCTTCAGATACCACGGTACAGCAGAACGGAGGATGGAGCGGGTTTGGCCAGATCCAGAATTATAGCGGCGAAGGAAAAATCACGACGTTAATGATCCGGTTCCTGACGATCGCCACAAAGAACAATCGTCTTGACGAGCTGAAGGCCGAAGTCGAAGCGGCAACAAAGAAAGTGAAGAAGTGGGATGGAGCGAAAGTACTGTTGGCTCTGATCGATTTGCGCCGTGGACAAATCGACGATGCAACAATCGTGTTGGACGAACTGTTACCAACTCTCAAGCCGGAGATCCAGGGGCAGAGTACTCGGTGGGAAATCGGACAAGAGTTGATGGTTCACGAAAAGTGTGTCGACCTTGCGATTCAGTATTTTGAAGCGGCGTGCAAAGACCCCGATTCAATGTCGATGAACGGTTTTCAGTATTCACCGGGGAAGCCGCTCGTTGCGCTCTACAAACAGCGGGGGCGAATGGCTGACGCCCGCCGTGTACTGCTCGATTCAAACAGTCAGAAATCGAATCGCAATCGGGGGAACGAAGATTATGAAGCCTATCAACGTATCCAGAATGTAACGTCCCTGGGCAAAGAATTGATCGACATGGGTTTTCCTGTGGATGCATTGCGCATCTACCAGGTTCAACTTGGTCGTGTTGAAGATTTCGCCGGGTTGTCGCGTGTCTACGGCGGAGGAACTAACGGAAATACCCAAGCCGACCGGATGAAGAAGCAGATCGAAACGGGTTTCCAATCAGTATTAACTTCGCTCAAGCCGGAATTACTGCCCGAACTGTTGTCTGGTCATGTTAATTCCAAAGCCGGACAGGGAGCTGAACCGGCAAAAACCGAAGGTGCCTCAATCGACCTGGTGCTGTTGCTGGAATCTCGGGAACTTGACAAGACCCGATTGTCGAGCGCACTTGGCAATCTTGTGGCTGGCTTGACGACGAGGCCGGAATTGTACCTGAAGTCGAGTGAAATTCTCGCGAAGATGCGTGCCGAGCGTCCTGACGACCTCGCGATCAACATCCTCTCGACACAAATGGCACTCGGAGCGAAAGACCCGGGCGTTGCTTCTGCCGACGTGAATCAAATGGTTGAATTCATCGAGAAAACGCCCTTGGAGCCGCAACCTGCCAAAGGGGGATTCACAACAAAGCAACGCGACGCGGCATTTCAGCAAACTGCATTGTGGCTCGTTGCCCGGGAATGTCTGAAACATGAACGTTTTCGCCAGGATGGGACAAAAATCGGACAGCGTTCGCTGGAAGCAGCTCGTCAATTAGCGGACAACGGTTTTGCATTGGCGATTCTGCGCGAATGGGGACAACTGGCGATCGAATCGGGCGACAAGGCGACAGCGGAACTGCGGTGGACCGAGATGCTTGAGGTAATAATTCCTCCGCCTGCCGAAAAAGCGACGAAGCCTGGAGATGCGAAAACCGGAGCTGCAGAAAAATCGCGGACGCGTGATACGCTTC
>JANXOO010000024.1 GCA_025353525.1 Schlesneria sp.
ATCTGTTCCCGAGACGAGCACCGGATCTTCGTAGCTGTGGACACCAGGACGACTCGAATGGTTCAAACGTATCAGACCGGCGAATGCGTCCGCAACGGGCAGAACGCGCGGCGTAAACGTTCGCTGCATCATCGCTGGCAATCGACGCATCGCTTCGTCGTAAAGTTCGAGATCAACACCTGCAGACTTGTAGGTGACATTCGCCATATCGTGATGAACTTTCGCATCGGAGGGAGCAATAACGGAGAAACACGTCGAAGCGTATGATAACGTTCTACCGCGCGAAAGTCAGTTCGCCCGAAAACCGCTGATATACCACGCGCGGCCTGGTTTGAGGCTATTGAGAAATCCAGCGACACCTGGAAACGGCCGCTGTGACGTTGGTTCCGCTTCGAACGCGGAAGCGGACTCACAAACGAAACCTCAATCTGGACCGCGAGCAGTATAAACTGCCGCCGATCGATTAACGAGCGCGAGTTTATCGGGAAAATCAGGCGCTCATCTGCGAGTCGGTCAGTTTCGGTGGTGTGCTGCAGTTGGTATGCTTCGTGATCCACAGTCGATACGGCATCACGCGGTCATTGGGGATATTTTGAGCGAATCCAAATGGTACCGGAACGCCTGACACCGAAAGAGATTCCAGCGACCTTCGCAGAAGCAGGCGTCCAAAACGGACTGCAGAGCCCGGTTTTTGGACTAACGATTCATTTCAGGCGTTGAGCCGTCATCGTACGCATTTCACAACAGACACAGATCACCCGACTAAAGATCACCCGACTAAAGATCACCCGACTGGAGAGTCCTGATGGACATGACGTCACTCGTCGATTTGATGAGTAATCTGATTTACCCCATGCAGGGGATTGCGGCTGTCTACGGCACATTTTTGGTCGTGCTGATTTTTCGGCGGATTGGACAAAAGCAGTTTCGGTCGCAGGCAGCAGCGGACGAGTTTCTGAACCTCGTCCACGAGCAATTAAAGTCGCGGCAGTTCGATGGCGTGGTCGCGCTGTGTGACTCGCCCCCCTATTGGTCGAAAGCCGTTCCGCAACTCGTGCTGATCGCGATGTCGAATCGTCATTGGCCACTGAACAAACTGAGGCAACTGCTGAGTGAAACGTTCGAACGCGAGGTCCTTTCGGAAATGGATTACCAGATGTCGTGGGTGAATACGGTCGTCAAGACGGCACCCATGCTGGGACTGCAGGGCACGGTTCTGGGGATGATCGCGGCATTCGGAAAGATCGCGGCGAAGCAGGCATCGGGGGTCAATCCGGCGTCACTCGCCAGCGACATCAGTTTTGCATTGATTACGACGGCCGTCGGTTTGATGATCGCCATCCCCCTTGTAATGTGCATGGCATCGATGCAAGTTCGCATCGGGCGACTGACCGACAGCGTTCAGCACCAGATCGGCAGGTTTCTCGACGAACTCGAACAGGCACTTGCAAAACGAAAATAGTCGCGGATGACGACACGGGGCAGACACGACGCAGCGCCGACATGACGAACGGGATATGACTGATGGCACGGCGAGGCATTTTTTCGGATAAGGGTTCCTTTGGCGGCAACCGCAAGCTCGTCGACGGAGAAATGGATATTACGCCGATGATCGATGTCACGTTTTTGCTTTTGATTTTTTTCATGGTGGCATCGACGATGCAGGGGACGCCCGATGTCGATGTTCCGCCTGCCGTCCACAGTATCGGAGTTGATTCGGCCGGAGCCGCCATTGTGACGATTCTGGCTCCCCCGAGTTCATCAGAATCGCCGCGCATCGTGTTGGGAGACGGCGAAGGTCCCGAAGCCGATCTGGCGGACGTGCGGCGATATGTCGAAGACAGTTTGCGCGACGGCAAAAAGCGAATCGTCCTGAAAGCCGAGGGGGATGTCGTTCACGGGCTGGTTGACGATGTCGCTCATGCGATCAAATCGGTTGATGGAGTTGAATTGTACATGGGAGTCGGTGACAAACCGAAAGATTGATTTGGCGGATTCTTGCCCGCCCCGATCACTTTGAAGTCCACTTTTTTAACGCCGTTCGCAATCCTTGCGGTCTCTTGCAAATGCCAATCCGTTTTCGATGTATCCATTGCCGGGGTTTGATGGCCATTTCGAGCCGTCAGGCGGGAGCCATCGTTGACTGTCCGACCTGCGGCGAGAAAACGTTGGTTCCGCAAGATGAAGTATTTGCAATCCCTGTTCCCGGCCCACCGATATCCCCAGCACCTGATCCGGCAGGAGCAACGTCGGCAGATTCACCGCCCGTTGCCAACGCGCTGAATTCCCGGGCTGACGGCGGCGGCGGCGCAGATATTCAAAGAGAGCCTCGTGAGTCGAACCGAAATGAGATCGATTCACCCGAGCGTCCGGGCGAAGAACCGTTCGTACCGAATGATACCGGTGACGACGATGGGAACGGACCGCCGCCGCTACGGCGTCGCAGTAACCTCGAAGAAGAAATGGACCTCACACCGATGGTCGATGTGACTTTTCAGCTGTTGATTTTTTTTATGGTCTCGGCGTCGTTCAGCCTTCAGAAAAGCATTGAAATTCCAACACCCGATCCCGATCAGAAAGGTGCGACCCAGCAAGTTCAAACGCTCGATGAACTTCAGGGAACATCGATCCTTGTCCGAATCGATGCGGCGAACGGAATCTGGATCGACGACGATCCGTTGTCAGACGTGTCGCGGCTTGTCGATACGCTGCGCGACAAAATGCGCCGCGAACAGAAAACCGAACTGTTGGTGACGGCCGATGCGCTGTCCCTTCACCGTACAATTATCGCCGTGATCGACGCGGCAAACGAAGTTGGAATCCAGAAAATTCGTATGGGATCAAAAAAGAAATCCGATTCATGATCCGCGAGGCGTCAAGTCGACGCTGACCCTCGTTTAGCCATCTTGATGCTCGTATCACTTTGTTTCATATTTCAAATACGCATTCAAATACCATTATGGCTTTATTGAACATTCGACGGGCCGACGGATCGACTGAATCGCGCGAGTTGTCAAAGACATTGCCGCTGACGATCGGGCGGCAGCCGTTTAACGACATCTGCATTCCGGAAGACAATGTCGCTCCGATGCAATGCCGGATCAGTTGGAACAAAACCGGATTCGAAGCGACTTCCGCGACCCCGGAAGGGATCGAAATCAACGACGCAACGGTAGCCCACGTCACGCTGAAGTCCGGCGATATCATCCGTATCGGAAGTGTCGATTTCATCTTCGACGATGCGTCATCATCAGTTGCGAAATCAGGTTCGGATTCTGATCGTACCGGATCGCGCAAGTCAAAAAGCCGGAAAGAGCCTGCAGACAAGCCGGTCGATGACATGTCGTTGTTCGAGGGAGAAGTACAAACGGAATCGCAGGCGATACTGAGCGCGATGTCCGGCGAGGAAGATCGGATTGACAGCAACTTCGGCGATTTGAAAGAGTCCCCTCAGATTGCGAAGCCTGCTCCACGTGGCAATCGAATTCCGACCGGAGCAGCTCGACCGGGCGAGCAGGAAATCCTGCGATCCCCGCTGGTGCTAGGTCTGGCTGGAGGGGGCCTCGCACTGGCGCTGATCACGGGAATATTCTGGTTTCTGATCGGGAGAGAACAATCGAACCGGCATTACGACCGTGCCGTTCAGGAGTTGAACGACGGACAATATTCGCAATCAATTTCGACGTTCGAGCGATTTATTGCGCAGTATCCCGGACATGGATTGCGACGCCAGGCAGACCGGGGACTCGCGAAAGCCCAGATTCAGAAGGAAATCTCCGGTGCAGCCCCGTCATGGAAACGGGGATTGGAGCGACTGACTGAACTGATCAAGATGCATCGGAACGAGTCCGATTTTGGAGACCTGCATTCCACGCTATATCAGTACGCTGAACAGATCTCGATCGGTGCAGCAAAATCGGCTGAAACGATTCGGGACGGAGACTTGTTGACAGTTTCGCAGGACGCCCAAAATCTGCTCGAACGCTATTCGGATCCGTCAGCGCCGCCGACATCGACAGTCGGGCGAATCAAGGAACAGCGTGCCAAAGCAGATCGGGCAATTGCCAAACAGTCGAAATTTGACCTTGCGATGAAACTGGTCGACGCAGCCATTGTCGACCGCAAACCGATGCTCGCACTCTCGGAACGCGAACGTCTGGTCAGGGGATTTCCGGAATTCATCAGTTCCAAACGAGTGAAAGAAGCGCTTCAGCGGTCGCTCGATCTGGAACGATCGGTGGTCGCCACCGATGAAACCGAGCGTCCCGCGGACACCAAAGACGACAAACCACCGCAACTCGAACAGGTTCTTGGAGTGTTACATGCCAGATCCCGCACGGAAGATAATTCGCAAGGTGCGATCGTTTTCGTGACGGCGAAAGATTCCTGCTACGCAATCGATCCGGCGACGGGTGAGCTTGTATGGCGACGAGTCACAGGCGTTCGCCCGCCGTTCTTTCCCATTCCGGTCACAGGTGCCCAGTCGTCAGTGCTGCTGTTCGATACGCGCAAGCAGGAACTTCTCGCATGTCAGGCGGCAACAGGTCAGTTGATCTGGAGGCAGCGACTGGATGGACGCGCGATCAGCAAGCCGCTCGTTCACGAGGGGCAAATTTATCTCCCTGTTGACGGTAATATGCTGGTTCGGATTGATGTCGATACTGGACGAATTTCCGCCACGGTACGGTTCTCTCAAAACCTCGCGGGAACTCCTGTCTTGTCGCGCGACGGGAATTTTGTACTGGTTCCCGGTGAGATGGCGATGATTTACGCGTTGACACTGCGTACGACATCGACCAACCCCGCACTGTCAGCCGTTGCGACAACATTTACGGATCACGCGGCGGGATCGATCTCGGCTCCGCCACTTTCAATGGGCCGATTGTTGCTATTGTGTGAGAACAATCTCGCCGACAGCGCACGACTGCGACTTTGGGACGCGAGCCGTCCGGAAAATGCGCTGATTGAGCTGGAGTCGGTTCCAGTTGCGGGCCAGTGCCGCGATGCGCCTGTCTTGCGCGGCAATCAACTGGTCGTCCCGTCGTCCGGAGAACAGTTTGCTGCATTCGCGGTATCAGATGAACCAGGTCGTACGAGAATCGCTCCGATCGGCCAGTACCGTGCCGATCAGAATCCGGACCGTCAGCAAATTGCAGCATCACTGTTCGTAACGTTGGGATCCGACGGACAGTTCTGGTCAGCGGGTTCAGCATTTCGGCGGTTCGAAATCGCCAGCAATGCGATACGAATGGATTCAAATTCGACGGCAGCAGGGATCGCATCGCAACCGTTACAGGCGATCGGCGAACAGTTTTTTGTGGGCCGCAAGTCGCGGCACAGCGATGCGGTCACGTTTTCGGCAGTCGACCGCGACAAATTATTCAGCCCGTGGCGGATTATTGTCGGCGACGCTCCGCTCGAAATGATTTCAACGCGTGACGGGGGATTGGCGTGGGTCGGCGAAAGTGGCACTCTGTATTCGGTCGGCAAAAATCGTCTGGCACAAGGAGGCGTCGACCTCAAGGCGGGGGCCGATATGGAACTCCCGGTTGATATTTCAAAACCGGTTCGGGCGAGCGTGCTGCACGATCAGCGTATGATCGTGTTTGCTCAGGGTGAAACGATTCGGATGTTTGTCATTAACTCGCAAGGACAAGTTGTCAGCAATGAAAAGCAACCTGAATTTCCCGATACTGATCCGATTCTGCTGGACGAAGGACTCGTTCTGCCGTTACCTGCTCGCCTTAAGCTGCATTCACTTTCTGGCAGCAAGAAGCCGGCTCAGGACTGGATCGCACCGATCGGCGATAAACTGGAACACAAATGGTCGCACCTCGTCCGCATCGACGGACGAGAATTTGTTTCGTGCGACAATTCAGGACGCCTCACACGAGTCCAGTATCGCAGCGGAGATGTACCGCATCTGGCGAGCGTCGCCGAGTTACAACTGGAACATCCGGTCGAACTTCGGCCATTTATCAGAGGTGAATTCCTGTACGTGGCCGATGCGACAGGTTTGGTAAGGCAATTAAACGTTCGCTCGTTTGATACCGACGGCCAAGCATCCCTCACGGGACCGATCAAGTCGCTCTGGGACACTGGCACGAATATACTGGTTGTGGCGGGCGACAGAAAGCTGCACTGTCTTTCTGACGGAAAAACGATGTCGGAATTGTGGTCGTTCGATCTCGCGAAACTGGAGCCGACCGGGTCGACGGTCGTCAGAAATGACGCCGTTTGGATCGCGTGCCGCAACGGAACGGTCCTGGTATTGAATGCTGCGACGGGTACAGAGATCCGAAGAATCGAACTGCCTCAAATGTTGTCGATCGGCCTCAGGCAGATTCAGGAATCGATCGTCGCCGTCGCTTCAGACGGGACGCTGTATCGACTGGAATAATTCCTCTGCTTCTACACGCTGCCTTTGAGGCAAACACGATTCAGACTGCGCAGTTTATCGCAAGAGCTTCGGAAATCCGTCAACTTTCTTCCCGGAACGGCTTGCAGGTATTGCCACTGTGCCTTAAATCCTGAAGCATTCCATGCGATGATACGCACTCGATCGACTTCGCACGGCATGGGAAGAGACATTTGCAGAAACTGAACTTTTATCTGCGGAAACGGGCTTTCGATGTATGCCTCAATCATGGCCGCGTGCGGTATAAGGCGAGCGGCAGAAAATCAATTACCAAATGAAAGTCCAGCGGGAGGGGGTCAAACCCCTTTTGTCGAAGACGAAAAAGGGGATCGACCCCGGCCAGTCGGGGACTCAGGGATAAACATTTCTGCCGCTCGCCTAAAACCCTTGAACTTGTGTCTGCCTGAAAGCAGACCGGAAAGACGATGCAACCAATGAAGGTCGTAGTTTCAGGAGCCACAGGGCTCGTCGGCTCGGAACTTGTTCCGTTCCTTGCAAAGCAGGGTCATGAAATCTTTCGATTGACCCGTTCAAAACCTCATGAGGCGCACGATATTGTCTGGGACCCGGCACGTAACCAGCTTCCCAAAGGACGCCTCGACGGGGCCGAAGTCATCGTGCATCTTGCTGGCGAGAACATTGCCGGAAAACGCTGGAATGCCAAAGTCAAGGAATCGATTCGTCATAGCCGGGTCGAAGGAACAAAGCTGTTGTGCGAGACTTTGGCAGAATTGAATCCGCTGCCAAAAACCCTGATTTGCGCGTCTGCGATCGGCTACTATGGAGTTCGCGGTGGCGAATGGCTGAACGAATCATCCTCGCCCGGTACAGGCTACCTGGCCGATGTATGTCGCGAGTGGGAAGAGGCGTGCGAACCGGCGCGTCAAAAAGGAATTCGCGTCGTCAATCTGCGAATTGGCGTCATTCTGAGCACCAGGGGCGGCGGTCTCGCCAAAATGCTGAAGCCGTTCGGAATGGGACTCGGCGGAGTGATCGGCGGCGGAAATCAATACTGGAGCTGGGTCGCTATCGACGATGTGATCGGAGCGATCGATCATTGTATTCGCCACGAACAAATATCAGGTCCGGTCAACGCGACGGCTCCATGTCCGGTTACGAATTTCGATTTCACGAAAGCGCTCGGAGCCGAATTGGGGCGACCGACGCTGATCCCGATGCCAGCCTTGCTGGCACGAGCAGCTTTGGGCGAAATGGCAAACGACTTGCTACTCGGCAGCGCCCGGGTGATGCCTAATCGACTGAGTGAATCGGGATACAAGTTCCTGTTCCCCACCCTGGAACCTGCGCTCAGGCACCTGATACATCCATCGCGAGAGAACCAGTAAGCCCGATTGACCGTTGATTCAATGACGATCGCTACGCGCTGAAAACGGGGACCGGCTCCGGGGCTTCCTGGTGCCTGTCCCCGTTTTTCATCGCGTCATTTTCCCACTGCCGGTCACCTTGGTGGCGGACGTCGCAGGATCGGCGTATGCCTGTTTCAAAAGCCGTTCACGAACGGCTTTATAAAGCGGTCCGACAAGCACTTTGGCAACTTTCTTTGCATTCCAGAAAGCCGCCTGCCGAAGGCGGCGAACCGGACTGCTGACAAGTGACGCCGCGTCGTCGGCAGACATCCCGCGATAGACGTTGTATCGGCCGACGATTAACGTCGAGCCAACCCGCGTCGTCGAAGTCACCGGTTCAGAATTGAAAAGGACCACGATTCCCGCCTCACCCGCCGCTTGTGCCACCGCCCTGGAATAAAATCCGCCAGGGACTGATGCTGTTGTAACAGGATGACCGATGATCCCGGACAGGATCTGGCTGCTTCGAGTCCACTCGTCGATCATTTGTTCGCGCGAACAGCTTGAAAAGCGTTCCGGATGACTGCACGAATGACTGCCAATCACATGGCCGCGTTCATGCAACTCACGAATTTGATCGCGGGAGCAAAACGATGGCTGGCCGATGAAATCAGTGGCCATAAAAAACCAGCCCCGCCACCCCTTGCGTTCGAGCATCCCGGCGATTTCAGTCAGCGCAGACAGTCCGCCATCGTCGAATGTGATGGTCCACGCATTCTTGCCAGCTAATGCAATTTCCGCAGATCCGGTTGTTGTCAAAGGTGGCTGGCGGACCACGGTCGCAATCCGGGACATATGGCGTTCGAATTCGTTCGTTGTCAGCTTGTAACGCGCAGCTCCTGGCCCCGGAAAACCGCTTTCGTGATCGTGTCCGGGGGAGGTGACATCGTGATAGAGCAGATTGATCGGAATTCTTTTACTTTCATCGTGTGATCTGGCGATTATTTGCGAATGACGACTTCTGAACTCTTTACCAGAAAATCGTAGACTTCGATGATTTCGTCGTCCCGCATCCGAATGCACCCTTTCGATTCGGCCTTTCCAATCGACCTGGGATCGATCGTTCCGTGGATTCCGTAACTGTCACCGATATCGATCCAACGCTCACCCAGCGGGTTTGAGGGATCGTCTGCGGCAATCACTTTGCCATCGCTTCCTGTATATGGCGGGTTTTCGACTTTATTCAGCACGGCAAACTTGCCAATCGGTGATGCCCCGTCCTTGCCGATACCAACGTCGTACCTTTTAACGTAATACCCCTGAAGGTGAACCGTCAGGGCGAAATCGGCCAGATCGATGACTGCGCCAAACGGTCCCTTCACTACTTTTAACTTCTGATCGATCTGAATCCGCTTTGGATTCGTATGATTCAGCTTTGCGAGATATTCCCATGAGATCGAATACTTTTTCGCGATCACTTCCAGTCGATCACCCGACTGAATGACATACGGACTGACGAAGTGCGGTTGCGACTGCAAGAAGATCGACTTGGCTGTACGATCAATCGTATCCTGCATTTGCGGACGAAAGTCCTTGTGATTCCAGTACAGTTTTGAAAGGTCCCGATGACCCGCGAGCGTTTCACCTGCCGCCAGTTTCACTTCCGCTGCTGACAATTGTTCGCGCGGCGATAAAGGAGGCGTTGCATCACGTGAGTCGGCGTCGTTGGCCGATTCAGCAGGATCCTGATGTGCAACCCGTGTCACGGGTTTTCGGGATGGGGGTGAATCGGCCGTTTCGATGCCCGCAGAAGGATCAAGCCGGACCGCTGCCCGGTCCCGGACTCGCAACGTGTCGCGCTGCAATTCGTTTGATCGTTCAGCCCTGGTTTCACTCGACTGCTCGGCAGATTCCATTGATCGCGACGCACGAATGATCCGGTTGCGACTCGCGGCAGGCACAGGTTCTTCGTCGGTTGAAGCGACATTGCGTCCCCCTGGTTCCGACTGCTGTTCAAAGATCGTTGTGTCATCAGGTGCCGAATCAGTTCCGGCATTGCGATTTCGACGCGCGATTTCCAGAGATGGATTGTCAGGAGGTGGCAGCGTTTCGCGCTGCGTGACATCAAGCCCCAGCGATCCCGTTTTGGCGGGGCCGACAGTCAGGGGAATTAACCCGCGACTCCACGAGATCCCGATTCCCAGCCCGACCGCAAAAACTGCGAGCGTCAATCCATGCATATAACTGCGGAACATAGCGCGTCTTCCATGACGAATTGAACCGGACTTCTGCAAAAATAATGTCAACGAGGGGCTTAAGTCCTTAACTTTCTGCCAGCAGCGTACGCCCATTTCTAGCAAACAAGCCGGAATACGGCTACACGAAAAACGATGGCACACCCGACTGGACGCGATCACGGCAAGGTCAACGATTCGGGTGGCGACAACGGCTAATGCAAATCGGATTCGTCGAGCATGAAATGATTGACCGTTGTACGCTTTTGTGACGTGTAAACACCGTGAATATGGCCATCGCCTGTTTGAATAATAAAGGGGTAGGCCGCTTCGTCACCGGGGTTGCTGACGATGTTTTTGGCCTTTGACCATGCTTTGCCACCGTCAGTGGAGACTCGCATCGCCAAGGGGTCGCGTTCACCCTGATTGTTGTCATTGTAGATCAGAATTAAATGTCCATTCTTCAGCCGGATCAGATCGATGGCAGCATTCGGATTCGGAAATTCGGTATCGACACCCGGTGACCATGTCCTGCCACCGTCGTGCGACTCGGTTTTGACAATAAACCCGTCAGGCATAGGGCCATATCCGCCGCCACGCCGGCAACAGGCCATCAAGTGGTTTGTATCGAGCTGAACAACCGACGGCTGAATGTTGCCGATTCTTGAATGAACTTCATTCGTAAAACTCCACGTTCGGCTCTTCTTGTGATAGCGAGCGAACAAAGACGCACTATCGGGGCCGACGCTTTCTTTATCGTTGCCCGTTTCGTGATAAATCGGCAGCAGAAAATCGCCATCCGACAGTTGAATCGGCTGTGACCGAACCATCATTCCCTTCTGGAATGTCAATAACTCAGAATCAGTCCATGTCATCGCATTGTCCCGCGAGTACTTATACTTGATGACGGATTCAGACCACGTTTCTCCGTAACGGACGACATAAAACAACCAGGCGGCACCGCCTGGTTCCTGCCAGATGACGCCATTGCCGTCAGCCCGATCCGGCGTGTCGGCAATTCTGACCGGCAATGTCCATTTCGTGGACTCTTTCGCTCGACGCGAACCGAATACGGCAGTGTCGCCCTGATACTCGCCTTCACCGCCATAATACGCGATGAACAGATCGCCGTTAGCCAGTTCGCCGAGACTCGCAGGGTGCTTGTACTGCCCGCCGGGTGTTTCGGGCCCAAAAACCCGTTCAAACTTGAGCTCAGCCCATGCAGAATTCCCAAGGCTCCCGGCGGCGATCACGACCGCAAACCATCTTTTGACATTAACCGATGCACGAGTCATCGAATGCTCCAAATGTTTGAGGAAAAGGACCTGACCATCTGATAATCGCCCGTTTATCCAACAAATCGGAACGTCGCAGTTCCGGGAGTCTCGCCCGATGTCCAGGTCACATTCCGATCCGGGTTCGAGGAAAGGTGTTGCAGAATCTTGAAGACCCATTCAACGCTTTCTGTCGCGCCGATTGTTTCGGCAACCTCTTCGGCCGTCATTGGACGAGTGGCCGTTCGCAGGCAACCAACGGTAAGCGATTGCAATTGGAGAACGGCGGCCGCGGCTTTTTTCCCTGCTTCCACACCCGGCTGATGGTATGCGTTGACATTGATTAATTCTGCGTAGAGTCCCACCGCCCGCTCATAAAGCGCAATCAATGCCCCGACGCTTCTGGCATTGACGGAATTGATTGTGATCGTGATGGAGTCGCGCGAAGCACTGGGGGAAAA
>JANXOO010000028.1 GCA_025353525.1 Schlesneria sp.
GGGCGATCGAATCAGGTCCGACCCTGAAATCACTGTATTCCATCAGAAAAACCCCTGACAACGGTTTACTGCTGTTTGATGTTTTGATTTCACCGGCCACTACTGCACGAGCTGAAATTCCGGCTGCATCAGCACAGCCCAAAGCAAGTCTTCGACGTTCTGCTCACTCGTTGGCTGCGCGAAAGTGTCTTTTGCAATGGACATTTCTTCGGCAGTCGGACTTCGGGAGAGCATCAACAGGCAGATTCTCGTAACAAGATCTGACGGCGTGGTGTGGGGCTTGCCAAGCAGGTTCCGGGCACCGGCCGCAAGGCTTTCAGACAATACCTGAGCGTTGTTCAGGTCGATTGCTTCGAGGGTACTCAGCTCAACCGGACGAGAGGTCACGATCTGATCCCGATTGGGCCGACCGAGAGTTCGCTGAAGGAAATCACTTTTCAATAACGACGCCCGTACCATTCGTCCTTGCGCGGATGATGCGTCGCCTGCTTTGCCGCGAACGATTGGAGCATCAAACTGTTTGGGTGCGGTGTCGGTCACTTGCCACACGGCATCGACAAACTGCTCCGCCGTCATTCGTTTCGCTCGGGGGCCGTTGTAAACATAGTCCTGACTGTCAGCGCGATCGCTGACAGTTTCGGCACGCGACTGGTACGCTTGTGACATCGCGATCGACTTCAGAATCTGCTTCATATCAAAGTAGCGATCCGCAAAATCAACAGCCAGAAAGTCAAGCAAGTCCGTATTCCACGGTTCTGTCTGCATGGCGTCAACCGGGTGGACGATTCCATGCCCCATCATTCGGTGCCAAAGCCGGTTGACCATTGTCCGCGCGAAACGGCCGTTTTCCGGATGCGTCATCAGTGCTGACAATTGTTTCAGACGTTCGGGCTGTGCAGCGGTCGCGTCAATCTGGCCAAGTTCCGGAAACATCCATTTCGGTACGGCTGTCTGGCCGATCGGCTTGTCGCAGCGGTGCAATTCGAGGGGTGTTGTCGAGTAGACGGCGGCCAGGCCATACGCGTCATCCAGCTTCCAGTGATCGATAAAGCTGTCGTGGCACGAAGCACACTTCAGATTAATACCGAGAAACGCCTGACCGACCGATTGAGCAAACTGGATTTCAACGGTTTGACCAGCGCTGACTGTTCCGCGCCAGCGAATTCCCTCGCTGAATCCGGTCGTTTCGTCGTTCGGTGCAATCAGTTCGCGTACCATTTCATCGTACGGCCGATTATTCATCAGAGCGGAGTAGAGCCAGGAA
>JANXOO010000093.1 GCA_025353525.1 Schlesneria sp.
GCGGTTTCGACCGCAAACTGATTCCGACGTTTCTTCGCGACAAGCAGATGTGGGTCGAATCGGCCCTTTCTAAAGTCGAACTTGCGCGTCGACAACGGCGCGACGAGAGGACCGAGTCATTACCGGAAACAATCCGGTTTCCCTCGTCCGGACAAACATGGACTGTGAAATATGTGCCGAAACGTTCGCAAAAAATCACTCTCAGCGATGACGGGAACGGAGCACTGCAGATTGTCGGCCCGATTGACGATCTTCCCGCGTGCCATGCAGTCCTTCAACGCTGGAACCACCGTAAAGCGTTCAACTATCTGGTACCACTACTGCGTCAACTGAGTACCGAAACCGGCATTGCGTTTGTTCGTACGGCAATCCGTTGCCAAAAGAGTCGCTGGGGAAGTTGTTCGGGAAGCGGCACCATCAGCCTGAATCAAAAACTGTTGTTCGTCGAACCCGATTTGGTTCGCTATGTATTGATTCACGAACTGTGCCATATGCGCGAGATGAACCATTCGCGTCATTTCTGGAAGCTGGTCGGTCAATTTTACCCGGATTATCGACTGGCCCGAAGTCGCCTTAAAGACGCCTGGCGCAAGATGCCTGCGTGGGCGGGTTGAGCGGGGGTTCATCCGATTTGCTGTAATCGTGTTTCCATTCGGAAATGATCGATTGAATTATTGCGAGTGATTCGACCGTCGGCCACGGTTTATTTGGATGGATGGCCACTTTGGGCCGAAATATACCAACGGTCCAGTGAAGTGAAGAATTTCACCACAGGGGCACAGGGGCACAGAGAAAAAAGGAGTTTAGAGAGAACGTGCGGACCGGGAAAGGAGTCGCAACGAGAGCCAACATATCCATCCGGCTTTTCGGATGAAACAAATGCCTGAGAATGACGCTTTTGCGTTGTTGATTGGCGATTTTTGCTAGAGTAACTGCCATTGAGTCTATGCCGACGGGATTTTGCCATCGGACTTGCCCAATCGTCATATTGAAACATGATACCGGTCGAGGCTGCCGAGGCCGTCAATGGAGAACTGTCGTGGACTGGGGGGCAATCTGGTTGACGATACGATTGGCAACCGCGACGACGCTGATCCTGTTTGTTGTCGGTATCCCTTTCGCCTACTGGCTGGCAATGTCGCGCTGGCGCGGTCGAATTCTGATCGAGGCTGTCGTGGCGTTGCCGCTCGTGTTGCCTCCAACGGTACTCGGTTTTTATTTATTATTGGCAATCGGGCCCCATAGTCCGCTCGGTCGATTGGCCGAAACAGTCATTGGAACCCGCCTGGCATTTTCATTTTACGGAATACTCATCGGTGCCGTATTGTTCAATCTGCCATTTGCTGTCCGACCGTTTACGGCGGCATTTTCGACAATGGACCGTCGATTGATCGAAGCCTCATGGTGTCTTGGGGTCTCGCGATTTGAAACGTTTCGACGGATTACGTTGCCGCTTTGCTGGCCAGGCATTCTGACCGGTTTAATCCTGACTTTCGCTCATAGTGTGGGCGAATTCGGTGTTGCACTGATGGTCGGTGGCAACATTCCTGGTTCGACACGAACGATTTCGATTTCGATCTATGACGATGTTCAGGGACTCGATTACGCTGCGGCCGGCCGAACGTCGCTGGTGTTGCTTGTGTTTGCGTTCGCCGTCATGGGTGCGACGCAGTGGCTTAACAGGCGCGAGGTGACCGAATGACGAACGAACTCGTCGCCCGGTTCTCGAAACAATTCAGGCGTGGTGCTTTGATCGACATCGATTTGACGCAACCGATCGACACATTTTCGGTTACAGCACTGATTGGTCCTTCGGGGTGTGGCAAGACGACACTGCTGCGTTGCCTTGCAGGACTGACGCAACCTGATCGGG
>JANXOO010000113.1 GCA_025353525.1 Schlesneria sp.
TGACCAGTTCCATCGCGAAGTGGCCCTTGCCGCCAATGGAATCAACGTGCTCGGCAAGGGAGTATTGGGAATCCCGGATTCCTCAACCAACGATTTTGGGATTTTCGCGAGTGGAACCGCAAAACTGACGGATTGATGGAACGCCACGGCGGGTCAGCGCATCGACGCCGTGACCTACGGCGTCAATCCCTTTGACGTGGTTGGACGTACGACGCAATTTTCACCAATCAACAAAAGTATCACGGGATTCGCCACCCCGACGGGAATCCTCGACATGACGTACCTGACCAGCAACTACAAAGTGACGGACGAAGTGACACTGAACGCAGGGACGGTCTTCGCGATGCGTCCCCCGAACCTGACGGAACTCTACACCAAAACTCCGTCGGCGCCGCTCGTTCGATTCGGGAACAGCGTCTCCTTTGGTGATTCGACTCTCGTCGCCGAAAAGAATCCCCAATTCGATCTCGGTCTCACCAAACGTCAGGAAAAAGCGACTTTTGGCGCTCGCGTATTCCATTCAGAAATCCACGACGACATTGGACTCGGAGCCACCAACTTCAATAATTTTCCGATGACTGGAATCGGTCCCAACGGAACGCTGGGTAGGGTCCAACCATTTATGGCCAATCCGGCTCCCGCGATTCCAATTCCGAATCCGAACATGACGTCAGACAGCTCGTCACTCACCTACCTCTACCGCAACATCGACCGTGTCTCGATGGACGGTTTTGAGATGCAGGGGGAACAGCGAGCGCAACCTTGGCTGGAATTCGTCGAGACATTAAATTTCACACGAGCCACGAACTACGATCCGACGTGGACCGACCTCTTCACGGGACAAGTACATCATCTCAACCGCCACGAAAGGTTGCCGGGAATCTATCCGCTCAATGCCACAGGCACGATCCGACTCGTCGAACCGACGCAGCGAAAATGGACGGCGGAATGGCGAACCCGATTCGCTCGACAACAGGACTATCTCGCGTCGAGCCTGGGCGAGATTGGAACGCCAGGTTTTGTCGTTCACAACATCAACGTCACCTATCGCTGGTCGGACCACATCTCTTTGCGATTGTCACTGCTCAACGCCTTGAATCACAATTACTACGAACACAATTCTCTGGCGATTGTCGACCGCAACGGAGCCGTCACGTTCGTCAAGAATCCCGGAAATTCGTTGTTCACCGGGATCGAATGCAGTTTTTGATGTTGGTCAGTAAAACGGTCCAGGCTTCCCGATCTCAAATTACCCGCATAGCGACTCATCGCCGCTGCGAGAACCATCCCCGTCATTTGCAACAATCATTTGCGATCTGCAAGATTTTCTGAGCCCGGTTATTGCGGCGATCGGCCCGACGGAATTGTTGACATGATCGGCTCTACCCGAATGGCATGTTCCAGCGCGATCAAAGCATCTTCGCACGCGAGCATTGCCTTTCGTTTCTCTTTCAACACGATGGCTGCGGCTCGCACATCTGTATTCTGTCGGGACAGCGTGAGGATTTCCGTTTTCAGATTTTCAAATTCAGCATAGAGTAATGTCGTTGTATCGATATTGATTTTTTCACTCTCTGGCAACAATACTCTGAGTGCGCCGAAGGCCTCGCGGACTCGCCGATCGACTGCAGATAATTCCTGCTCCAACTCGTCCATTTTCCGGTCACTGACCTCCGCGATATGCGGCAGTAGCAATACCTGGATGCGAAGGATTCCGACCCGCACTTCGCTTGCCAATTGCACCGACCGCACTTGATTGTCAGCAGGTAAATCCGCAGAATTCGCGACAATGCGGGACAGCGGTTCGTCCATTTCTTCAAGAAGCTTCATGGCCGGACCAAAGGCGAGACTGAACGCTTTGCGATTTGAGCTTTGAATGGCCAGATCCAATAGTTGCTCGTCAATTTGCTGAAACTCATGCAACGACCGGTCGAGATTGTCCATCAATTCTGTTTCTTTTGGACCGGCGTGTTCTTTGAGTAGTCGCTTCAACTCGATCCGTCCACGTTCCAGGTCCGTTGTCGCCGAACGAGCTTCGTTGGCGAATTTTGTCGAATCCTGCGCACCAATCGAAAGGACAGCGCTATTTTGTGCTTCCGAGGCGGCGGCAAGTGATAGACGCATTCCGTTCACGACCGCCAGGCGTTTTTCCTTGAAGGCGATTTGGGCAACCGGGTCACCGTCACCCCGTAGATAGAGAGCCGTAAAAAAGGCGACGAG
>JANXOO010001265.1 GCA_025353525.1 Schlesneria sp.
CGGGCCATCTCTACCAGGCAACGCAAGACTTAGTCCATTTTCTCCCCGCCATGGTCCGTTGGACCGAAAGACCGTCTGAGACATCGCGGGGCGAATTTCGAAATTGTCGGGATTTCGAACGCGGAAAACGAGAAGCGTTGCAGGCGGTCTTTCGGTCCAACGGACCATGGCGGGGAGAAAATGGACTAAGTCTTGCGTTGCCTGGTAGAGATGGCCCGTTCCAACGGTGTGCCGATGAAGATGCCAGCGACGGACATGAGTGATTGTCAATCGCTGCATAAAACGCCCCAGGTCGCCATCGTGCAATGGCCCCTGTGCAATGACCACCGTGCAATGACCACAAGACGAGGTGCCAGTGATTTGGCATAGGACAATAACTCAGAATCCGAACAAATACTTGCTCCTGAGTTTCGAGCAACACCTTCTCGAAGGCCAAATAGTCCGATTCGTCATCTAAGTTCTGTTCTCGATCGTTCCCTCGATTGAGAACGTGAAAGATCATCCCTCCCGGTGCCTGGCATGCGGTGCGTGGCATAATCCACACAGTCTGTCAACTGCCCGCGCCAGAGATGGTTGATCATCGGAACAAAAAATGCAAAAACGCACCAGCAGATCGTGCGGATCTGCTGGTACGTTGGCTGAATCTGGAATGAATAGTGCATCCCGCTTGGGGTGATATGCCGAACTGCTATCGGCTTTGCTGCTCAGAGTCAGGTCGCATCACTTACTTTGCTTTGCCCGACTTGATCAGCTTGCTGGCATTGCCTGCCTGGCCGAAGGAAGTCATTCGAGCGACACAGACTTGCTTCATGGCGTCGCGGGCAGGCTTCAAATAGTCACGAGGATCAAACTTTTCAGGACTGTTCGCCAGCAGTTGACGGATTGCGCCCGTAATTGCCATTCGACAATCGGTATCGACGTTGATCTTGCGCACGCCGCTCTTGATTCCGCGTTGAATTTCTTCGACGGGAACCCCGAACGTTTGCTTCATCTTCCCGCCAAACTTGTTGATGATGTCTTGCAAATCCTGTGGGACGGATGAACTGCCGTGCATCACCAGATGCGTGTTTGGCAGCTTCTTGTGGATCTCTTCAATCCGCTTCATTGCCAGCACTTCACCATCGGGCTTCTTGTCGAATTTGTAGGCTCCGTGACTGGTTCCGATCGCCACGGCCAACGCATCGACTTTTGTGGCCTTGACGAATCGTTCGGCTTCGTCGGGATCGGTCAGCAACTGGTCATGCGAGAGTTGCCCGGTCGCTCCGTGACCGTCTTCTGCTTCGCCTTCGCCCGTATCGAGTCGACCGAGGCAACCGAGTTCCCCTTCGACGGAAACGCCGAACATATGAGCCACTTTGACGACTTCGCTTGTGACCGCGACGTTGTAGTCATAGTCGGCGGGCGTTTTGCCATCTTCCTTGAGCGAGCCGTCCATCATGACCGACGTAAATCCGTACTTGATGGCGCTGCAACAGGTGGCAGGGCTGTTTCCATGATCCTGATGCATGACGATGGGAATCTCGGGATAGAGTTCCGAGGCGGCGAGCATCAGGTGCCGCAGATAGTTGTCCTGCGAGTACGATCGGGCGCCACGCGACGCCTGGACGATCACGGGCGAATCGGTTTCCCGAGCGGCTTCCATGATCGATTGAATCTGTTCCATATTATTGACGTTGAACGCGGCCACACCGTAGCCGTTCTCGGCAGCGTGATCGAGCACGACTCGAAGCGGAACCAAAGGCATTGTCTTCTAACTCCTGAAACCGGCAAAAAAGCGAATCGGGTCTCGCAGCGCCGTCACTCCACAACGGAGAAACTCTGGACACGATCGAGATCGAGGCTCGAGCCTATAGAATATCGCTTATCATGCAGCGACGGGAAGGGATGCGGTTTCGGAATACGGAAACTCGTCGCATCAAAGAATACAAGGGTCAAGCTAACTGAAACGTCAAAAAAGTGAGTTAATCGCGTGTGAAATCAACGCCAACACCTGTGCGCACCGCCAAATTCAGAAGGCAACTCATGATGAAAGCGCAGCCTGAAATTCAGAATAACCGGAACCTCGGTCAGGCAACTTCGACTTCGTTCCGGACTTCCATGTCGTCGACAGCGTCACGAATTGCGTGCGTGGCAAGCTGTTTGTTGTACCAGGACGATGTCCGCCCGGAAACAACGAGGCATCCCTCGTTGACGCGAACTTGCAGGCCGCTGATACGACCCCCGGTCCTGACTTGAACGGCAAGTTCCACCTGCTCAACAAGATCGGCAACGACGGACGACGAAGAAACCACGGCGACACTCATTCTGAATCCTCCATGAAGTACTTGAACGGTAGTAGAATCCACATACCGAAAACGCGACTCACTGAAATATCGGCCCGACCTCCCGAATCTGATGTGAGCGGGTTGGAACCCGCCTTCGAGTCGTGTACGCTCAACGGTCGTGAAATTCGCTCCGAAGGGCGACGACACAATCACGCTAACATCGAAAATCAAAACGTCAAAAGAATTTTTCGCTAACTGACCGGTTTTTCAGGAGTTTCGGCGGTAAATGCCTGAACCGGATCGGCCCAGTCTCGCCAGACGCCCTATTTATTCGGAATTTGCGATTTGGGCTGACCGCTGACCGGGACAAACCGCCAAGAAATACCAGCGAACACTGCCTACGAAAATCGGGATACAGGACACAGAAATCGGGATCTCCATGCAAGACACGGCTCTTCAGTTTTTGAAAGATTTACTGCACGCACCGAGTCCTTCGGGGTACGAACGACCCGTTCAGGATGTTGTGCGTCGTTATGCAGGCACTTTTTCAAGCGATATTCGGACTGACTGGCACGGCAACGTGATTGTCGCTGTCAATCCGACCGGATCACCCCGGATTATGCTGGCGGGTCACTGCGATCAGATTGGACTGCTCGTCAAACACATCGACGATCGGGGATTTCTGTGGGTGCATGCCATCGGGGGTTGGGATCCTCAGGTACTGATTGGCCAGGACGTTCAAGTGTGGACGAAGGACGGTCCGGTTGCCGGTGTCATCGCACGGAAGCCGATTCACTTGCAGTCGCCCGAAGACCGAAAAGTCGTCCCCGAGATCAAAAATCTGTGGGTCGATATTGCCGTGAAAGACGGTGAGGAAGCCAGAAGCCTGGTGTCAATCGGTGATCCGATCACCGTGGTCCTCGGGTATCGCGAACTTCGAAACGGTTTGGCAGCAGCACCAGGCATGGACAACAAGGTGGGCGCGTGGACGGTCATTTCAGCCGCCGAGCGTGTCAGTCGGAGCAATCCGAAAGCGGCCGTTTTTGCGGTATCGACCGTACAGGAAGAGATCGGATTGCGCGGGGTGCAAACGAGTGCCCATCAGGTCGATCCTCAATTAGGAATTGTTGTCGATGTGACCCACGCCACCGACTGTCCGACGATCGACGAAAACCAGTACGGTCGGATCAAATTGGGGAAAGGTCCGGTGCTCTACCGAGGTCCGAATGTGAATCCGGTCGTGTTCGAGCGACTGTTGGCAAAAGCGGCAGACCTCTCAATACCCGTACAGGTCAACGGACTCGCGACGGCGGCCAGCAATGATGCCGCACAGCTGCAGTTGATCCGCGGCGGCGTCGCTACCGGACTGGTCTGTATCCCCAATCGTTATATGCACAGCCCCGTCGAAGTCGTTTCTCTCGAAGATCTTGATCGGGCGGCAGAGTTGATCGCTCAGTTCTGCCTGTCTGTCGATTCGAAGAGTGACTTTACACCGTAAATGTCGTTAGGGCGAGCGGCAGAAAATCAATTGCCAAATGAAAGAACTCAATTGCCAAATGAAAGTCCAGCGGGAGGGGGTCAAACCCCTTTTGTCGAAGACGAAAAAGGGGATCGACCCCGGCCAGTCGGGGATTTCGGCCACTATGGCGACCGGTACCACGAGCGGTTTGACTATAGCCTGACGGCTGAAAATCGAAGACAGCCCAAAGGCTGAACTCCAACGCGAAACTTAATCGCAGAGAATTATTTACGATGTCCTTCAGTTCGTTACCACTGAGCTATTGCACCAATGTTCATCCTGGCCGGACTGTTTCCGAAGTCGAAAATGGCCTTGACCGGTATACGGTTCCGATCCGGGAAAACTTTGGATCGGAACTCGCCGCAGGGTTGTGGCTGGCCGCACCCGTCGTTCATGAACTTGTTAAGTCGCCTGATTTGATGGCCCGTTTTGCCGATGGTTTGCGCGGGCGAGGTTTGACTTGCTACACGCTGAACGCGTTTCCCTATGGCGATTTTCATTCGGCTCGCGTGAAAGAAAACGTCTATTTGCCCGATTGGACGCAGCCGAACCGGTCCGAATACACGTTGTCGTGCGCTCGCGTTCTGGCTGAACTGCTTCCTGAAGGCGTTGACGGAAGCATTTCGACGGTTCCGCTTGGCTTCAAATCGCTGGTCGGAACGGCCGTTGCATCCCTTGCCGCAAGGGAGAACGATTCGACTGTCCCGAAAAGCGATGATCCGATCGGGCATTTTGTCGATCAGTGCGCTGATCGATTGATAGAAGTGGCTCTTGGACTGGATCGGCTGAAGCAGGAATCGGGGCGAACAATTCGGCTGGCAATCGAACCGGAACCGCTTTGTGTGATCGAAACGACGGACGAAACACTGCAATTCTTCGAACGACTCAGGGTCCGTGCGGCTGACGCCGGAGCTCTCGACGAAGTGATGACCTATCTGGGTGTGTGCTACGACGTGTGCCACCAGGCAGTGGAATTCGAAGATGTCGCTGATTCGATCCGCTCGCTGGCGGCGGCGGCGATTCGCATCAATAAAGTCCATATTACGTGTGCCATCGAGATTTCCCGGCCGGATGACAACCCCGATGCCAAAGCAGCCCTGTCACGATACGTCGAGCCGCGATACTTGCACCAGACGTTCGCTCAAAGCGCCACTGGGCAGATTGCCCGACAGGTCGATTTGAATGAACTACTGACATCGGCACCGCCAGCTGACTTTCGCGACGCCCGGATGTGGCGAGTCCACTTTCACGTACCGGTCGATGTCGAGCAACTCGGTCCCCTCGGCACGACGCGCGGCGAGCTAAAACGCGCGTTGGCAGTTATTCCCGAGCTTGACTACGCACCACATCTGGAAGTCGAAACGTACACATGGGAGGTCCTTCCTGGCGGAGGAAGTCCCAATATCGTTGACGGGTTTACGAGAGAACTGCTGGCGACCCAATCGCTACTGAAATCCGGACACTGAAGTCGCGGACAACGCGTTGTCAGGCGCGCTGAAAAACGGGGACAGGCACCCGGAAGACCGGGAGCCAGTCCCCGTTTTTCAGCCGGTCAATTATCCACTGCCGGTCACCTTATTGTCGAAACAGCTTCCGCAATTCGGGGAGTCCCGCGAGGATTTCGGTTTCGGTGACAATCCCGTCGGCATCGGAATCAAGTTTGTCAAACATCGGGTATCGGGCTGGATCGACTTCATCGCGAGCCAGTTTTCCGTCGTTGTTTTTGTCGAGTGATTCCAGAATTCTCTTGACGATTGTCATCGCATCGCGACCTGGGCCCAGTGCGGCTGCTGCCTGTCTGGCGGACGTTTCCGCATCACGTGGAACGGCGATGTCAAAATAGCCGAGCAACATTTCATCCCATGATTGCTCGCCGAATTTCACCGTTTTCGTCGGGTCGGGATTAGCGAGATTCTTCGGCGAATTGTCGAAGACAGCAAAGGCCTGCATTTTCGACCCTTTCGGGATCGTCCGGGGCTCTGGCAACCGGTAGGCCGTTTGCCAATTGAAATCGTAGTGCGGCACGTCGAGCAATGTCTCTTTTGTTCCGTCGGGTAGTGTCAATTCATACCGGAACGATTTACCTCTCAAATGCATGTGCGGAGAAAGAGATAACAGTTGCAGGTCGATCGGTGCGGTAATGATCTGTGATACAAACGCCTGGTCGTCCTTTTGCGGTTCGATTTTGAAACTTCGATTTCCGGCAGACGCTGTTCGGATTTCGTGCGTAATTTCTGCAGGATCGGCGAAAACCAGTCCGATCCGAGTCCGGTCTTCGCCAGCAGTCCCGTTCGGCGTGTAGTGGACCTGGAAAATCAGTTTGGCACCTGCAGGAACCAGTTTCGCCATCCCCTTGGGATACGAACCGATTCTGAGTCCAGGGACGAAGGCCGTCAGCATTTGACGGTCTTCATCGACGACCTTGCCATCGGTTGTGACGAACACAATCACATGATGCACGACCGCCCGGTTTCCTGGCAGAATCTCGGCGGCTGTGACCCACTTGTCTTCTGTCAATTTCGTATCAACCGAAAAGTACTGGTATCTGACCGTTCCGGTTGGGGCGATCCTGAACGGTGTTTCAGACATCCAGACAACCTGGTCAGGCTGCCGGGGCAATTGCCAACCTTCGGTAAAGGATTGCGGCGGAGGAAGTTCCGACGGGTTCCCTTCGGGGGCTCCTGCGTCGGCCCATTGTCGCAGCAATTCGTGTTCTTCCTCCGTCAGGCGACGCTCATTCAGGAAATGTCCGAATTCGGGAGATGCATGCCAGGGTGGCATCTGGTGCGATCGGGTCACCTCGACAATCATGTCAGCCCAGCCAGCGACTTCCTGGTACTCGGTCAGGCTGAAGGGTGCGATCTCGCCCGGTCGATGGCATTCGGCACAATGCTTTTGCAGGATCCGGGCAATCTGACTGGAATAGGTCACTTTCGAGTTCGACACTAAAGGCCGCGAGCGTCCGATCAGACAACCGATCGCATTCGTTTCAGGAACACTGACCGACTTTCCGTCGAGGCATTCGTCAATGGCCAATTTCAGATCTTCGCGGGTCGCTGCCGTTCGTGACTTTCCCCCCACCGAAAATTGATCGTCGACTCGACCTCGATACCGGATGACCCGTTCCTGGTCGAGCAAAAAGACTTCCGGAGTTCGTACGGCGTGCAACGAGTCGACCACAGCCTGATTCAGGTCTTTGAGGATTGGAAACGTCAATTCGTTTGTTTTGGCGAACGCTGCAAGTTCAGCGAGTGAATCCTGTCGATTCGCGTCGAGAGCAACGACAGTCACACCTCGTTCGGCATATTCATCAGCCAGTTTTTGCAATTTTACGGCATACTGTTTTGCGAGCGGGCACTCGGTCCCCAACACCGCGACGACGATCAGGCGACTCGCCTTGTAATCGTCCAGCGAATGACTTTTTCCCCGATAATCTTTCAGCGAGAACCCGGCAACCGGTTGGCCGATCCGCGAACTGGCCAATTCGGCACTGATCGCAATCGAGCCACTGCCAGCAAACAAAACTGCAGCAAAACCACTCAAAAGCAATTGTCGCATGAAGATTCCTTGAATTTTGCAAAATCACGATTGTTCAGCGGCACCGGGACCTGAAATCCTGCAGGCAGGCCAGGCACGATCCTATAACAAAATCGGCTTCGGGGACACGGCAAAAGACCACGCAAGCGTCGAAGTTCGGGCATCTCGCTGGAGTTCAGGCTTCAGCCTGACTTCCAAACCAGATTCAACCACTTGTCCGGATCAAAATCAAAATATTTTCCGACGCTCCACAACCTCTACCTGACATCAGCGAACGAGGTTTCATGCGACAGCCCAACCCGCCCCAACTTCATACTCTTTTTCGATTTCAGGAAATTTCTTCATTTTTTTATATTTCTTTCCCAAGATTTCGACTCCTCCGGCGAATAACGGCTCAATAGCGATACGGACGCAGAACGTTCGACGCGGGGTCTTCCTGAAAATCGAGGAGTTCGAACATGTTGAAAAGAAGTCTGTTTGGTTTGATGTTTGCCGGGCTGCTCGGGACATTCGTATTCGGACGCGAGGCCGTCAGTTATTTCAGGGCCGGATGCCAAAACGTCCGAAATGCCGTGAAAGCCGAAGTGCCGATCGAATTCGAGATCGAACGGGCAAGGTCGATGGTCGACCAACTGGTCCCCGATATTCGGCAGTGCATGCACGTCGTTGCCGAACAACAGGTCGATATCGAGCACCTGCAAGAATCGCTTGCCCGGAAAGAAGTCGACATCGCCAGGCAAAAGGATGCCGTACTGGCTCTGAGAACCGACCTCGGGAGTGGCAAAGGAACCTTCGTCTATGCGAGTCATTCGTATTCAACGAGCGACGTCAAACGCGATCTCGCGTCACGTTTTGAACGATACAAAGCGGCAGAAGAAATCCTCGCGGCAGATCGCAAGATTCTGGCGGCTCGCGAACAGACTCTGGTCGCAAATCGGGACAAGCTCGATAACATGATGCAGTCGAAAAAGGATCTCGAAGTCAAGCTGGAACAGCTTCAGGCCCGCATTTATACGGTAAAAGCGGCAGAGACTGTCAGCCAGTTGGCAATCGATGATTCGAACCTCAGCCACGCTCGCAAGCTGATTTCCGAATTGAACAAGCAACTCGATGTGAAGCAAAAGATGCTTGACGTCGAAGGGAAATTTGTCGGGTTGATTCCCGTGGAAAAAGCACAGGAAACTGTTCCGGCAGACCTCGATCGGCAAATCGATGCCTACTTCAGCCGGTCGGCTGAAAACGGCACCGTGGCGGTCAAATGAATTCTCGAACAGCCATACGAAGATCATCTGCTGCGCGCGGCCAGAATTAAGGCCGCGCAAATTAAAATTGAAA
>JANXOO010000277.1 GCA_025353525.1 Schlesneria sp.
AGCGGTTGCTAATAGCAGCAAACGAACTGACCGGACGACGAGAGCAACTTGAACGGGACCGAACGCAGCGGCTCGAATTGACGCGAATGGCGGCAGATTCGACGAATGCCGTGGTGACATTGCGGGCAAACATTGTTGCCATTCAGGCGGCTCGACAGCGGATTGGTTCGCAAATTGATGCCGTGGATGGCACATTGGCAGAACGTGAACTCGAACGCGAACGGTCATTGCAGCGAGTCGACGACGCCGTACAAAACCAGTCGGCTGCGCTGCAGGGATTGAGAACCGTGCAGGCGCTGCGAACCCGACTGATCGGCGTTCAGGAAGGTGCGAAAGAAACGCTGGCCGAGCAGCGCGAGCGACGAAGCGCCGCACAGGCACGCAAAAGTCTGCTCGAAGACCTCGAAATTCGTCAGGAAGGTGTCGGGATCGGGGTGAAGGATATTCTTTCACGAGCCCGCTCTTCGCCGATGCCGCCCTGGAACTCAATTGTCGGATGCGTTGCCGATCTGCTGGATGTCGACCTCGAGCGGGCCGCATTACTGGAAGTGGCACTCGGGATACGAGCGCAACTGATCGTATTGCGCGAGTATCAGGCACTGCTTGACTATTTGAATGCCGGTTCAGTCCAGCTCGCCAATCGCGTCGGATTTATGGCGATGCCCGATCGGACTGTCAGTCAGTCATTGGCACCATCTCGAGAAAATGACCGTTTCGTCCATTTGCAACTCGACCCCGCCACGTTGCCCGATTTGTCGCTGGAACCGGGCGTCGTCATGCGAGCTGACGGACTGGTCATTTCAGACCGGGGGATTGTCGGCCTCGCACCGGCGGTCCTTTGTGATACCTGGATTGTTCAATCGATGGAGACAGCGGTTCGCCTGGCGACAGGCCGGGGAATCGGACTTCGCTTTGTCACGCTGCAAGGCGAACTGCTGGAAGCAAACGGTTCGTTATTCGTCGGAACGATTCGCAGCGAAACATCATTAATGTCGCGGAAGAGCGAATTGCGACGACTCAAGAACGATCTGTCACTGCTCGACCGTGACATCGCTTCTGCGGAACAGACGTTGCAGGTGATGTACCAGTCATTGACCGGAGCCGATACCGAACTGGAAGCGACTGCGGCGGAACTTGACTACGCGAATCAGCGGCTGGCCGACCTGAAAGCAGAACTGGCAGGGCAGGATCAGACACTGGAACGTCTGCGTCGGGAACGTCAAACACTCGAACAACAGTTGTTCGTCAGCGACGAAAACGTTGTTCGACAGGAACTTGAATTGGCCCGCGCCGATCGACTGGCGACGGCGACCGAATCCGAGCTGGGCGAACTGGCCGCGCGTCTGGACATCGCCGGTACCGAGTTGGTCGAGTTGGAACAGGGGCATCGTCAGATCGAGCAGGAACGAGCCGACGATCAGTTGGACCTCGTCAAGCAACGCGAGCGACTGGAAGGAATGCGATCACAGGTCAAGCGGATGGACGAAGATCTTTTGCAACGAATGATTCAGTTTGACGAAGCCGAACGTCGCTGTACGGTCGCATCTGAAAAACGATCTCAGATCCGGTTACAGATTCTCAATACCCGCGCAATGCGGGATGAATTGATGCTCGAGGCAGAACGAATCGGTGTTGGGAAACTTAACCTCGAACGCGAAAAGATGTCTCTTCGTACAGAACGCAGCCAGATTGTCGAACAGGAACTGGTCTTTCGAAAAGAACGACGCGAGATCGCTGATCGTCACCATACGAATGAAATTCGTGTTCGGGACATGAATCATGCTTTGGTGAATCTGGGTGAGAGGCTGGAAGAAGAGTATCAGCTCAAATTGGCAGATGTCGTCGAATCAGGCGTCTCGTCGTTCACGCTTTTTCTCGATGAACGCGGCGGCAGTGGCACAAAAGCCGGATCGCGATCTCGCGCAGGCGGAACAGAATCGTCGGCCGAAGGATCGGCGACAGAAACCGAATCGAAGGAACCGGACGAGGGTCAACACGCGGCTGATGCCGAAAATGACATCGACGATCTTGCGGAGGTAACTCCCGTCGCATCGGACGACGAATCGTCGGGACTGAGGTTCGAGGATGTCCGTTCCGAGATTGAATCTCGCGTCAATCGGCTGCGAAAACAGCTCAAGTTGATGGGAGCCGTCAATACAGACAGCCTGCGCGATCTTGAAATGCTTGAGAACAGGTTCAAACAACTCGACGCACAGCTTCAGGACCTGGTTGAAGCAAAGCAAACGCTGGAAGACATCATCCGCAAGATCAATTCCGAAAGTCGGCGATTGTTCGTCGAGACATTCGACACGATTCGAAAGAACTTTCAGGAACTGTTCCGGCAGGTTTTTGGCGGCGGCGAGGGGGATATCGTGCTGGAAGACCCGGACGATGTGCTCGACTGCGGAATTGACATTGCCGCTCGACCACCGGGCAAAGAGCTGCGGAGCATTTCGCTATTAAGCGGCGGCGAAAAGACGATGACAGCCATCGCACTGATTATGGCAATTTTCAAGAGCAAACCGAGTCCGTTTTGCATTCTGGACGAAGTCGATGCCGCACTGGACGAAGCGAACGTCGAGCGTTTTACGGCGGTTGTGAAAGCGTTCCAACAGACGACGCAATTTATCATGATTACGCACCACAAGCGGTCGATGACGGTCGCGGACGTGTTGTACGGCGTGACAATGGAAGAATCGGGCATCTCGAAACGGATGAGTGTCCGTTTTGAAGATGTCAGCGATGACGGCAATTTCAAGACTCCGCCACAAACCTCTGCCGCATGACACGTAACCGTTCACGGGCCGGGATAATTCTGCGAGTGAGATCATTTTGCCAGTTCATCTTTCAGTTTGGCATCGCAAAGCATGCTGAGTCCCACGCCGGCAGGATCGCTCCTTGGGGGTGTCATTTCTGCGGTCCAGACGACTCGATTGTTATGACGCCCCTGGAGTTCGCCCGATGTTTGTCGGACGAATGCGTATTGCCACTCGGATTGCGTTTCCGTTTTGACGGCTTCGGTCAGGAGCATGGCTTCAGGGTCTGTTCCCAGCACAAATGCAAAGACCGCTCCGTCGATCACATCTGATGATTCCGGCTGATATCGATAAAGTTCTCGAGGAAGCCGCCGCAATTCCGCCCGATCGGATTTGTCGGGCCGCCATCCCATCATCGACGCTTCAAATTGTTCTGACAGAACTTTCATCTGTCGGAGCCGGGCGGTCGCGGTGCCTTCGATTTTCGGAGCACCAGGTATTGCTTGAAACCGGATCCCGCGTTTCGGCCGCCAGACGACCTTCGAATCGATCTTTGCGACCAGCGGTTCGCGGAAGAGTGAATCAAATTCGTAATACAAGTTCCCGGCCCATGAGTACGTCGCAATCGGGCGGATTCTGTATTTGTAAGGAATTCAAAGGCGACAAGCTCAGAGGAGGCGAGTCTGCCAAATGTAGCCCTGTCGCTCCGCGACAGGAAAGCCGTAGCGCAACCAGGTAAGCATGTTGCCCAAGGCATTCATTCGATTGAAACCTTCGATGAACTTCACAAACGCATTTGCGATTCGTCGCCTTGATTTCAACAGGCAGTGTTTTTGCAATTCGGCAATCCTGTCGCGGAGCGATATCGCTACTTTTGCCGAGCAAAACCCGGTCACAGCCAATGAACTTGGGCGACGCTCTGCGGCATTTACCGCATCGCTCTGCCCCAAGCTGATCTGTTTTGGACATTCAGGCCGCAAGACCACTGTTTTGCCCGTGAATTGACTCCGCGCTCATCCCGATAAATGCAGAATCCGCCCGTCGCAATCA
>JANXOO010000312.1 GCA_025353525.1 Schlesneria sp.
GTCCTGAAGGGGGTCTGGGTGGAACCGTTCCCAGGGCCTCTGAAGACTCAGACCACTGGCTATTTGGATCGCTGGCCCCTTGGGCCGAATGAAACTCCCAATGCGGCGCCGATTCACAGAATATTGCGTTCTTGCGATACCGACAAATTCAAAATCCGCCCATCAGCCTCCAGATTCGGTGAAATGGATCTGAAGGTGCCAGTTTTTCAAATCCTGGCGCGAGCATGACTTTCTCCCATTTTGAATCGGTCAACCGACTGCCAACGCAACCTGGTATGTTTCAGATCAAAACCCGATTCTGAAGCGTTCTATTGCAGAGATGGGGGCAAAAAAATTGTCGTTCGCCAAAATTGCGACCGCGCGCTGTTTTTTGACGACCTGATCAATGGAACTTCTTTCTAATTTACGGGGACCGAAAGGTTTGAGGAACCCGGTACGCCGGTCAAGATTTGACGTCGGGATTGAGGGCGTCGCCGGACGGATCAGACGCGGCCCCTTTTGATTTTCTGGTCTTTGCCGCGACATTTTTTCCTGAGTCATAGACGATTTCCGACTTCGCGTGTAAGCTTCCCCGTGTAAAGCAGGGAGGTTTGAGCGGGTTTTGGCGGTTCACGGATTTAGCGTCGCTTGACCGCGTTCCTCACTTCTTTCCGAACAGGCGACTGGCAGGAAAGTGAATACCGCTTGTTGAAAAAGGGGGACAGGCGCCAGGAAGACCCCCGGCGCGCCGGGGTCCCCGTTTTTCAGCAGGGATATTTGCCACTTGCGGTCGCGATATGGGAGTTGGTGTTCCGCCTCCCGAGCTGGATTTCAAGGATCGAACCACTCGAGCGATTTGGTGCCATGACTCAACTGACGCCCGTCGATTTTCTCGTCATTCTCTCGTACCTCTCCGCGACGATGGTCATCGGATTGTGGGTAGGAAGTTACGTTCGAAGCGGATCGGATTTCTTCCTTGCTGGCCGCAGCTTGCCCTGGTGGGCGGTCGGGATGTCGCTGGTTGCGACGGATATCGGAGGACGTGATCTGATTGGAGTCGGCGGTGACGCCTATCGGTACGGTATTGTGATGGGAAATTTTGGCTGGATTGGCTGTATTCCAGCGATGCTGATCGGCGCGTTCGTATTTATTCCGCATTTGTGGCGCTGTCGCGTGACGACGATTCCAGAATACCTCGAACGGCGATTCAGCGTGCAACTCAGGTCGTCTGTCGCCGCGTGCTGGCTGTTTTTGACGGCGTGCAATCTGGGAGTGATGTTGCTCACGTCAGCGTTGTTTATGAAAAGCCTGGCCGGATGGGATCTGTCGGTTTGTATTCTGGTCACCGCCTTGTTGGTCGGTATCTATACCTGGAGCGGTGGTTTGGGAGCCATCGTTTACACCGATGTTTTGCAGGGTTTCGTCATGATCGGCGGTTGTCTGATGTTCGTCGTCATCGGGATCCAGGATGTGGGTGGTATCGAACCACTCATTGAAAAAGTTCATACGATTGCGAAAACACACGACCGCGACGACGCTCAGCAACGCTTGCTTGCACCACATCCGAATGAACGAACCGCCGCAAAACCGAAAAAACACAGTGATCGACCTTCGCACGAGTCCGAGCACTTGTCCCTCGTGTTGCCCGTCGACACGAAATCCCCTGGTCCGTGGCCGGCGATTTTATTCGGGCTGGGACTGATCGTGGGGCCGGGGTACTGGATCGGAAATCAGTGTATCGTGCAGCGCGCGTTGGGGGCAAAATCCGAATACGATGCGAAGGCGTCATACGTTTACGGGGCACTGCTGAAAAACCTGGTCCCGTTCATCATTGCTGTTCCCGGTCTCATTGCACTCGTCAAGTTTCCGGAATTGGGGCACGAGCGTGCTGACGTGGCGTTACCGCAGCTTGTGGGGAGCCTGCTACCGACAGGGTTTCGCGGAGCATTCGTCGCGGCATTTCTTGCCGCGTTGATGTCGAGCGTCGATTCGTATCTGAATTCGGCTACGACTCTGTACGTCAACGATTTTTATCGCCGATTCTATCGTCCGAATGCAGATGAAGGACAAATGTTGACGGTCGGACGCTGGACGACGATCGGGTTTGCAATCTGGGGTGTTTACTTTGCATTTCAGTTGTTGGCGTTTCCGGCCGGGATTTTTACGATTTTCCAGACGTTGTTGTCCTTCTTTCTGGGACCAACGCTGGCAGTGCTGGTCGCTGGCATGCTGTCGCGCAATGCGTCCTCTGACGGTGCGATGACCGGGTTTTATGCGGGGCTATTGACGGCGGCGGGGTTGTTCGCGCTGAATC
>JANXOO010000329.1 GCA_025353525.1 Schlesneria sp.
TCCTTGCGGCCTCAACAATCGATCGCGTTCGACAAACCGGGGATTGCGTCCGTATTATAATATGGGCGGACAGAGATACGGCGTCGGGCGAATGTATCGGTCGCTCCAACCTGGAATGTACGCCTCGTCTGAAGAATTTCAGACGAGGCGTGTCAGACTGCCGGTGAAGCCGATTGCGAGAATTACTCGATGAATCGACGGCTGTAACGACGACGATGTTGAATTGAGGCATGACGTATGACTGGGCTTGATCGAATGCAACGACGCGTTCTGTGTTGCACGGTGTGGTTTGCCGGATTGATTTGGACAGGGATTTGGCTGGAACGACAGGTCGCAGCCGAACAACCGACTGCCGGACGTACCGTCATTCCGGCAGAAACAGAGATCCTCTTCAATCGCGATATTCGTCCGATCCTGGCGGATAAATGCTTTCATTGTCACGGCCCGGCATCTGCCACGCGCAAGGCCGACCTGAGACTCGATACGGCCGACGGAGTTTTTCAGGGGAAGTCACCTGCAGTGATCCCGGGTAAGCCGGACGAAAGTCCATTGGTCAAACGCATTTTTTCTGCAGACGAGGCAGAAGTCATGCCCCCGCCCGATTCGAAGAAATCTCTGACCGCCCAGCAAAAGGAAACGCTTGAACTCTGGATCAGGCAGGGGGCAAAATTTCAGAAACATTGGGCGTTCGAGCCCGTCGGAAATATCCCTGTGCCCGAGATGGAAGGTTCGGTCCATCCGGTGGACCGATTCCTCAATCGGCGATTGCAGCAGGCCGGACTGACCGTTCAACCGGAAGCCGATCGTGAGACGTTGATTCGGCGAGTCGCGTTGACATTGACCGGGTTACCGCCCACTCTTGGCGAGCAGGACGAATACTTCTCCGACAATAATCCAGGTGCTTACGAGCGGATGGTCGACCGGTACCTCGAATCGCGAGGTTACGGTGAAGAGATGGCGCGACATTGGCTGGATGTCGCCCGGTACGCGGACACTCATGGGTTGCATCTGGACAACGAGCGTCAGATGTGGGCCTATCGTGACTGGGTCATCAAGTCCTTCAATGACAACTTGTCGTTTGACCAGTTCACAATCTGGCAAGTTGCGGGAGATCTGCTGCCGAATCCGACAACCGAACAACTGGTGGCGACAGGCTTCAACCGCTGCAACGTGACGACCAGTGAAGGGGGTGCCATCGCCGACGAATTCGTCTACCGATACGCCGTCGAAAGAACATCGACCGTCGCGCAAGTCTGGCTGGGCCTGACTGCCGGATGTGCCGTCTGTCACGACCACAAATATGATCCTCTGACGACGAAAGAATTCTATTCCCTGTACGCTTTCTTCAATAGCGCGGCCGATCCCGCGATGGACGGTAACACCAACATCACGGCTCCGTTTCTTAAATTGCCGCAGCAAAAGCAGAAGGCCGCAGCCGCAATTGCAACAAAGGTCGAGCGCGATGCCCGTGAATGGATCGAAACTGTGGCCGCAGAGATCGCATATGTCGATCCGGGCGAATCGAAAACGCCCGTTGAACGAAAATCGATTCGCGAAGTCCTGATCGATGACGCATTGCCGATCGGAGCCTTCTCGCGAAGTTCGTCACGAAATGCGGTCGAATGGATCACCGACCCGGCATTCCACGCCGCCTCGGGCCGACGCGTCATTCGGCAGGAATTCGGTTCGTCCTACACGGACGATTTCGAATTCAAACTTCGTTCGATTGTTGTCCCGTACGACGGGATTTTCGAGTTCGCATTGCGAGTCGACGCGATCGAAATCCCGGCATCCGTCAGCTTTGGTACACCCGCCGGAAAAAGTGTGACATGGAACAAGTCTGACAAGGGGCTGGTCCGCGACATCAACAAACCTGCCGGTGCCGGACAATCGAACGTGTTGCCAGGTCAATGGACTCGGCTCAGCGTCACCGCAGACGAACTGGGACTTAAACCCGGCGATCGACTGATCGGATTGAAGCTGAGTCAGACGGGCGGAATCGCGTGGTGGGATGACATTGCATTGACGGGGAAGAGCGATCCGTCGACCGATCCGCTCGAATCACTCGCGGCATGGAGAAAAAGCCATGGAACGAACGTGCCGCCAGAACTGCCCGGCGAATTGAACGGTGCCCTCCAGGGTGGACCTGACAAAGTGTTATCCGCCGATGATGCGGCAAAGCTTCGCACGTATTACGTCAGCCTTATCGCTCGACCGGCCAGCGACGAATTAGCATCGGCTCGCATCGCCTGGGACGCCGCTCGCGTTGCAAGAATCATCGCAGATGAATCCGCTCCTGGAACGTTCATCTATCGTGATACCGATCGACCTCGCGATTCGTTTGTGATGGTGCGCGGCCAATACGACCAAAAGGGGGATCCTGTCGAACCTGCCGTACCGGCGGCCCTGCCAGCCATCGCCAAATCGGCTCCCGATTCACGGTTGAACCGACTGGACCTGGCCCGGTGGCTGATGGCACCGGAGAACCCGCTGACCGCTCGAGTCGCGGTCAATCGGTTGTGGCAGCAGGTTTTCGGGACCGGGCTGGTAAAAACAAGCTTCGATTTCGGGACGCAAGGTGAAGTCCCGAGTCATCCCGAATTACTCGATTGGCTCGCATTCCATTTTCGCGAGTCGGGCTGGAACAACAAGCAGTTCATGAGGCTGCTGTTGACATCGGACGCATTTCGACGCGGGGCCAGACTGGTTTCCGACGTGAAAATTGCCGACCCTCACAACCGTCTTTACGCACGCGGACCTCGAATACGCCTTGATGCCGAACAGGTTCGCGACAACGCGCTGTTTGTCAGCGGCCTGATCAACCTCACAATGGGTGGCCGCGGAGTGAAGTCATATCAACCCGCCAACATCTGGGAACCCGTCGGTTATTCTGACAGCAACACTCGCTTCTACATCCAGGATCATGGCGATTCACTTTACCGGCGCAGCATCTACGCGTTTCTGAAGCGCACGGCGCCACCGCCGTTCATGTCAAATTTCGATGGACCCAATCGTGAACAGGTCTGCACGATTCGCGAACGAAGCAACACGCCGCTGCAAGCGCTGCAACTGATGAATGATGTTCAACACTTTGAGGCCGCTCGGGCACTGGCCGAGCGCGTGCTCGCCGAAGGTGGCAAGACGACGAACGAACGGTTGACGTTACTCTACCGTACCGTCTTGTCCCGATCCCCGAAGACGGAGGAGATTCCGTTATTGACCGATGCCCTCGAGAAACACACGGTTTTATTCACCGCCGATCCGGACGCGGCGAAAAAAGCGATTCACGTCGGCGAATCCATGCTCGAAAACGTCGCGCCCGAGATCGAAACGGCCGCTTGGACGATGCTGGCGAATTTGGT
>JANXOO010000388.1 GCA_025353525.1 Schlesneria sp.
TCTACACCTTTCAAAACAAGGCGAAGTGACAACCCTGGTTTCAGGACTGCACCGTCGGTTTGCCGGGTTCGTGCGCCCGGCGAACCAGGTCCACAGTTGAATCGTTGTCACGCTGTTGACAAGGGCTGATCAGCGGTTTGAACATCATCCGCATCAGACCTTATGTTCCTCAATTTCCGTTTCCATGCGTTCTTCGGAGCCTTTGCGTGACAGACCATTCCCCTTCGAACGTACCGCCCACGGACAGCGATCTTGCCGCTGTGGAACAACTGGGTGCGGCATACCGGCGGATCGTTGATCAGCTTGGTCGCGTCATTATCGGTCAGCGAGCGGTGGTAGAAGAATTGATGATCGCCATGCTTGCCGGAGGGCACGCCCTGCTGGTCGGCGTTCCTGGTTTGGCCAAGACATTGATGGTGCGAACGCTTTCGGACACGCTGAATCTCTCGTTCAATCGTATCCAGTTCACTCCCGACCTGATGCCTGCCGACATCACCGGGACGGAAGTCATTCAGGAAGACAAGTCGACGGGCGGACGAGAATTCAAATTCATTCCCGGCCCTGTTTTTTCCAACGTTTTGCTGGCGGACGAGATCAACCGGACTCCGCCAAAGACCCAGGCGGCGTTGCTCGAAGCGATGCAGGAACATCAGGTGACTGCGGGAGGCAAACGACACAAATTGCCCGAACCGTTTTTCGTGCTGGCGACACAGAATCCGATTGAGCAAGAGGGAACCTATCCGCTTCCAGAAGCGCAACTCGACCGGTTCATGTTCGAAATCCGTGTCGATTATCCGACCGAAGAGGAAGAATTCGAGATTGTGCGTCAGACGACGATTGCGAACGATGTCGTCATCGAAAAAGTACTCAGCTACGAAGAATGGCAGAATCTTCAGTCACTGGTTCGTCGAGTCCCCGTTGCAGACTCGGTTATCCGTTATGCGATGCAGTTCGCACGGCTGACGCGCGACGGTGCCGACAAGCCAGATTTCATCAAACAGTACGTCAGTTGGGGGGCCGGACCGCGAGCCAGCCAGTACCTGATCCTCGGCGCCAAGGCCAGGGCGATCCTTCACGGTCGCCCCTACGTCAGTGTCGACGACGTACAAGCGATCGCCGCACCGGTCCTCAGACACCGCATCCTGACGAATTTCAACGCGGAAGCCGAAGGGATACGTCCCGACGACATCGTCAGAAAGCTGACCGCGCTGATTCCGCCTGACGGTGCAATCAATGACAAGCTGCCGAAAGTCTTCAAAACGGCATAAGAACCGGTGCATCATTCACTGCGGAGAAATGCGAAGATTGTTCACCACAGAGACACAGAGGCACAGAGAAAAGAGTAAGAGAGATGAAGGTGTTTGCCCTTGAACACATTTCTTGTTGTCTTCTCTGTGGTGAACTTTTTCTTTCGACGATATGCCGTCGAGAAACTCGAACATGAGCCAGTCGCCGTGTGCTCCCACCAGAAATCGAGCGTGATCGGTTGCCTGCAAACTGCCTTCCAAACCTTTGGAAACAACGTGCGTATTCGTATTTTCATTTGGGTCAACTGTGGGTCTAATAGGCCCCATGACAACGCAACCCGCTAACAACGAATTTGCACCGGCCACCATCGATGACTTCCTCGAGCGTCGTCCTCGTTTTTCTGGTTGCCACTACAAACTGCTCCCTGCCGGTCGTTCACTCGCGATTGACGTTTCCGGACAACCCTCGATCGACCGACAGGCGATGTCGGCTCGCTCTGTTATTTCTACGGCTACTATTGACCGTGTAGGCGACCTGTTAATCCCTCGCGGCTGCCAGTTGGACAACTACGTCAAGAACCCCGTCGTCATGTGGGCGCACGGTATGGAAGGGATCGCTCCGCCGATCGGAACATCGCGAGATCCGGACGGAAACGTCGCGGTGATCATCACGGACGACGACGTTCAGGCAACGTGCTGGTTCTCGCAAAAATCGCTCGAAGCGGCCCAGATCTTTGAGCTGATCGACGAAGGAATCGTCCGGGCAACGTCCGTCCGGGAAACGCCGATCAAGTCTCACTTGCAACGCGACCCGATCGCGGGCGATGTGTTGATTGTTGAAGAATGGGATCTCGAAGAATGGTCCTGGTGCGCGATCGGCGTTAACCCGGACGCGGTGGCAAAGACCCTGCATCGCAATCGGCTGGGTGGACAGCCGATCGCTGCCTCTATCGTGAAATCACTGATTTCAGTGGCCCCGACCAGCAAACGGTGGGGAATCGGCTTACCAATGGAGAAAACGAACATGGATCCTGGACGACCGAATGATGATGATGGTGCCACTGCGGTGGCGGACGAACAAACCACGGAGCCGATTGATGATGACTCGGGCTCGGACGCAGAGAACGAACCCTATGGCTCGACAGTCGTCGCGGCGGTACACGCGTCGCTCGCGGCGGCGATTCACAATATCGAAGAGGCGATGGGTCCGCTTGAGAATCCGCCCGTCAAAGAAGGACTGACGGAGATTCTGACCGCACTCCAGAGCCAGATGGCTGCTGTCGAAGGACTGCATTCGGTCAACTACCCCGATCAGGACTCACTCAAGGCCGATGACAACGAGGGCGACGGCAGCGGCGAGTCGATGAAGGCCTTTCTTGCAGCCGGTCGGATCGCTCCGTTGCAGGTACTCGGTCTCGGCTCGCGACTCAAACGACTCGTTGGTGCAACAAACCTGACACTCGACCAACGCAGAACACTCGGCGACGTTGCCAGGCAGATGACTCGCCTCGTCTCACAATCGAAGTCGTATCAACAGGATGCTGACGCGACCAAAATTGCGGCCCTGCAAAAGTCGATTGGCGAACTGACCGGCCTGGTCGGAACGATCAGAAAATAATGCAATCACTCGCGACAGGCCGACACCGGTCGTCGCAACCTGCGACCGAATATCGCGGGAATCAACGGGCACATCTCGTCCGATATCTGGCGAGCAATCGCACACACTGCAAAGCACCTGTTGCGGCGTTACCCCGCTTCCGATCCGCGCACACGGTGCGCACGTACCGAGCCTCACATAGTCCGAATACCGTTTCCATTTCAGAAAAGAACATTCCATGCCAACGATCGACGAATTGACGAAGCAAGTGACCGAGCTGACCGGTACCGTGAAGAGTTTGTCCGAAAAGCCTGATTTCAGCGGGATCCACCGCGACGATGATGGTCGCGTCACCGGGCAGTGGTCCGATACAGACGAAACGGTCACGCTTGTGACAGGCCGCCATGATCTGTCGGGACCACGGGCAGGTCGACGTACAAAAGGCCGAACGGCGATGAAGTCGCTGATCCGGCAGGGCTACAAACCGTGGGGTGAATTCAAATCGCTCAGCGATTTCGTCCGCAGCGGCTTCGACGGACATCAGGGGTCGGCCTTTCATGATCGCTGCAAGTCGCACTTCAAAGCCATTCAGGGGATGTCGGAAACGGTCGGGTCCGACGGCGGCTTCACGGTCATGCCCGAATTCAATCACAACATCTTCGAGCATGTCTATTCGAACGATCTGTTTGCATCGACGGACAATTACACGGTCGGCGGGAACAATATGACGTTCCTGGCCAACGCCGAAACGAGTCGTGCGAATGGCAGCCGGCATGGTGGACTGCGTGGTTACTGGACGGGTGAAGGTCAATCAATTGCGGCCAGCAAACCGACCGTTCGCGAAGTGCAGATGAAACTTCAGAAACTTGCAGTCGTCGTTTACCTCACTGACGAACTGATTGCGGACAGCGGGCAGGCTCTGGAACAATACGTCACTCGCAAGGCGTCGGATGAATTCAATTTCATGATCGGCGATGCGCTGTTCAATGGCGACGGCGTGGGAAAACCGCTTGGCGTTCTGAATGCCCCCAGCCTGCTGGCGATCGGACCTGTTGGCGGGCAGACGACGCAGACGATTGTTGCGCAAAACATCATCGCAATGCAGAACCGGTTCTACGCTCCGTACTTTGGCAATGCGAACTGGTACCTGAACCAGGATTGCATGCAGCAACTGATGCAATTGAGCCTGGCGACCGGTACGTATTCGGGGCAACTTGTCTATTTGCCACCGACGGGACTCTCGGAATCGCCCTACGGTGCGCTCGGCGGTCGACCGCTCAAGCCGATCGAATTTGCGGGAACGCTGGGTTCCCAAGGCGACATTTGCCTCGCTGACCTGGGTCAGATGTTGTCGATCAGCAAAGGAGGCATCTCGCAGGCGGTCTCGATGCACGTCGAGTTTTTGACCGACCAGTTGGCGCTGCGATTCACGATGCGAATGAACGCCACGCCGTGGGAGAACGCTCCGATCGCTCCGTACAAAGGGACGAATTCCCAGTCGAGTTTCATATGCCTGCAACCACGCTGACCGTCACCGTTTGACATCTTTTCCAGCCCATGACGCAGAACAACGCATCACCCGGATGCGCTCTTTCTGCAGACGACGAGGGAATACCACCTACGTCACGAGGACCCGGGTACGCACGCTCCCTGAATGCAGGCTTCCAGAATGCAAGGGGGCCTGGCCGCGAAACCTTAAAAGAACAACTTTCAATCCGCTGCGGCGTGACCGCAACGACACAAGGAAAAGCAGAATGGACTTCAATCACGATTTTCTGGAAGTCGCGGACATTATCCCGGCTTTCGTTCCCGTCGACATGCAAACGGGAAACAACAATGGCCAATGGGTCAATATGAAGTACGTCCATCGGTTGGTATGCGTGCTGTACAAGGGATCGGGAACGGCGGGCGACGATCCCGTTATCACCTTGAAACAGGCGACCACGAACGCCGGCGGGAACTCGAAGGCATTGACGTTTAACCGCGTTCGCACAAAAGCAAACGCCGCCCTGGCGTCGCTGACGCAGTTCGCTCTGACGACGCAAGCGCCAGCGAATACATTTACGACGACGTCGGCAGCAAACCCCGCATTGATCGCGGTGGAGATTACGGCGACCGACCTCGACATGAACAACGGGTTCAATTTCGTTCAATTGTCGATTCCCGACACAGGGACGAACGCGCAACTGGGTTGTGCATTCTACATCGCATACGGATTGCGATACCTCCAGGGCGTTCCTAACCCCGTCCCGAGCGAACTGTCGTAATTCAACCTGTCGTAATTCGACCAGCCGTAATTCAACCAGTCCCGTACAACCATTCCAGGCGAGCCCGGTCCCGTCAGGGCCGGGGTTCCTCAGCTTCATTCAAAGGAAGACACTATGGCCGACAAACCAAAATCCGGCGTGACCGACACAGCGATTGCCGAACTTGCAAAGCAGATTTTTGTCGAACAGTTTGGTCGTTCGCAGATTGGCTACAAGCAACTGACGATCAACTCGTTCCGCGCCGCGACGGAATTCCTCGCCGGTGCTCAATCCGTCCAGAACGGTGAGATCGACCTGTTCGAGGAAGACAGGAACCCGCTGGACGACGCGAAAGCGCCGAATCTGAAAAAGACGCACCCCATCAACCTCATGTCGAAAGCATGGGGCGATGTCCGACTGGTCCAGGCGGCACTCGACGATCTCGACGCCAATCCGGCAGCGGAATCGTACGAGCCCTACGGTTGGGGCAAGCCTGAAGTCAAACAGGCGCGGGCATTATTCCCCGCCGTGGTCAACCGCGCCAAACAACTCTCAACCACAAAGTGAGGTCACCATGAGCTATGGATCAGCCGCCTATTCAGCATTCGTCCGGATCCACCTTGAATCGGGCGAACGTTCACCCAAACCGTGGAGCGATCTGCCGCATGTGCGGCGGCTGGCATGGGAGGCCGCGGCGCAGGAAGTCGCTCGAGCCGTCATTCCCGAGTCATTCCATCAGGAACCGGGCGACGAGTACGAACTGCATTCCGCAGGCATGCTTGCCGAATGATGTAGCGGATTCTCTTTTAAGGCGAGCGGCAAAAATGTTTATCCCGGAGTTCCCGACTGGCCGGGGTCGATCCCCTTTTTCGTCTTCGACAAAAGGGGTTTGACCCCCTCCCGCTGGACTTTCATTTGGCAATTGATTTTCTGCCGCTGGCCTAACGAGATTGTGATGGCACTAACAACGTTGAATTCGATCAAGGCACAGGCGGGGATCGCGGCCGGTGATACCAGTCGCGACGCCCGGCTTCGCTCGTTCATCGATGGTGTCACGTCGCTCGTCAAACAGCACCTCAACCGCGATCTCGAATCGACGAATTACGTCGAATACTACTCGGGTGATGGTTCGTCGCTGCTGATGCTGAGACAGTATCCCGTCACGGCAGTGTCGCTGGTCTGCGTTGACGATGGAGGATACTTCGGCGACGCAGCAGGTGGTTTCGACACGTCGTTGAATCTCGTTGAAGGGGTCGACTATGCGTTGATGTGGGGCGCCAGCGGACGGGGGTCGACCGGATTGTTGCGACGGATCGGAACCACCTGGCATCGTCGACCGACACGCGTTCAGGGGACTTTGGCCAACTTGCCGGGAAGTCCCGGCGGAAACATCAAAGTCAGTTACACAGCCGGTTTCGTCGTCATTCCGCCTGCCATCGTGATGGCAGTGAATGCGTTGATTCTCATGCAAGTGGCGCGAGCCGAAATCGGGGGGGCCGCGTCACAAATGCACTATGAAGATGCGGGCGTCAGTTTCTTCACTCCATCGGCAACGGCGCAACTGATGGGCAGCATCGAATCGACGCTGGCCAACTATCGATCGATTTCCATCTGAAAGAAGCCCAACATGCTCCGTCGCTCGATTGCCCGATCGCTGATGGTACTGGTTCCGGAACGGCGTGCTGCCGTCGTGACTCTGCGGCCCGACAGTCCGACACCGGTCTCGGTCGACATCGCCAATGCGTGGCTGAAGCCGCTGGGTGTCCGCCTTGGCCAGTACGGCGGCCTGAATCTGCAGGGCGACGAAACACGCATCAATATTCCGCAGCACGAGCTGAACGGATCGGGGACTGGTTACGACATCCGGACTCGCGACCACATCATGATCGACGGAGCAACGTTCACCGTACTGTCAGCCACATTGAAATCGGTCCGAACGCGATGGGAATGTATTGCAAGAAAGGTGATGGAGTAATGCCGGGAATCTCGAACCATTTCGACGCGATGACGGGGATCAAAGACATTATCGACGCACTGTCGCTGACTGGACTTGGCGGAGGAACCGTCATTCAGGAGGTCGCGACGTACCTTGACGGGTCAGCGACATTGCCCTTCGTCAGTATCTCTCCATATGGCCCTGAAAAAGTCGGTG
>JANXOO010000436.1 GCA_025353525.1 Schlesneria sp.
CGCCCGAAACGGGCTGGTCCCACCCTACAGATGGTGCGGACACTCCTGATGCGGACTCTCCCGTCAGCGAGGGCCGTTCGCCGAGGATGGCTCTCAGTTTGCGAAGTGCCCGCAGGTGCTTCATTCCGGCTGCCGCTGCCGATACCCCCAGCGACTCGGCGACTTCGCTATTGCCGAGCTGTTCGAAGTGCCGCATCAACAGAATCTCTTTGTCGTCATCATCGAGTTGCTCAAGCGCATTGAGGAATCTTGTTTCCAGTTCCTTCCGGATTGTTGCGGCTGCCGGAGTCAATTCACCGTCGGCCAATTGGCCCATCAGATCGAACCCCGATTGATCGGCAAACTGCGGTGCGGCGAGCGACTGTTCGCGGTCGAGACTTCGCCGCTGAGCTCCCCGGTGTCGCCGATGCATGTCGATCATGCGGTCTTTGGCCAATTGGCGCAACCACAAGTGAAATGGTAATCGCGGATCGGCGAGGTAATCCTGCAATCGGGTGTTGGCTTCCAGTAATACGTCCTGCACGATATCGCTGGCATCGACGCGTTGCGCTATTTTGCGGTCGAGACGCAACCGGATCAGTTTTCGTAATGACGTTCGATGTCGTTCGAGCAAGCGGTTGATGGCGGCGCGATCACCCCCTTTGGCATTCGCCAGCAGGTTGATCGTCACACTTTTGTCGGGCCAAACCGTCATTGTTGATGCTGTTCTTCGGCCCGTTCGGGCGAACCTGTCAAATCACCGGGCGCCTGGCTCATCGTCCATCCGGTCCAATGGATAGTCGCTGATCGGCAACCCCAGACTGCGGACTTCCTGCAATCGTCGCCAGGCGCGTGTTGTTCTTTCTTCGCGTTGAGCCACTTCGGCCGGATCGAGGTTCCGTTTGTCGAAAGGTCCTTCAACAGAAATCGGTTCAAACCCCGGATCGTTGATGAACTGGGCCGCCACCGGATTGCAGCGAAGGTGCCGTTCTTTTGCCGTCATCAGAAAACGTGCTTCGACTTCTCCCAGCACATAACGGAGATAAAGATCGCTGCCGGTGATGTCCTCAACTTCCATCCCGCAGACTTCGCAAATGTATCCGAGATCGCATTTCGCCATCGTGTTTTTCCGAATTCCATGAGTTCCATCAGATACGACAAGTCTACAACAATCGGTCGGTGAATGGCGACCAATCGGCCCAGGGCGTTTGCCGTCGTTTCCGATGCAGCGTACACTGCAGATTCAACGAGTTTCCGTTAGAGAAGGAACCTGTATGCCCGCTTCGCCGTTTGTGTTCGATGTTACCAAAGCGACGTTTCAACAAGATGTCGTGCAAAAGTCGATGGAAATCCCCGTCGTCATCGATTTTTGGGCACCCTGGTGCAACCCCTGCAAGCAACTGGCTCCCATCCTGGAAGCACTCGCCGTCGAGTTTGCCGGAAAATTCCTGCTGGCAAAGGTTAATACCGACGAACAACCGGAAATCGCCCAGGCATTTCGTGTCGAATCGCTTCCGACCATTTTCGCTATGATTCAGGGTCAGCCCGTCGATCAGTTCACCGGATTGTTGACGGCTGAACAGGCTCGGGAATGGGTCCAGCGACTGCTGCCTACCCCGGCACAGCAATTGACTCAGGATGCGATGGCGCTGGTGGAGACCGATCCCAAAGCCGCGGAAAGCAAGTTTCGCGAAGCACTTGAACTCTCTCCGGACGAAGACTCACTCAAAATCTGCCTGGCGAGTGTCGTGCTCAAGCAAGGTCGCCTCGACGAATGCGCGTCATTGCTGGACGTATTGGCGAAACGGGGTTTCCTCGAACCCGAAGCCGAGCGACTGAAGTCGGAACTTGAATTGCGCCGGTCTGCCGCAGAAAGTGGAGGGGTCGAAGTCGCACGAACAGCTTCCGAAGCCGATCCGGCGAATTTGATACTGCAAGTCCATCTGGCAGATGCCTATGCCGCGTCGCAACAGCACCGCAAGGCACTCGAAATTTGCCTGAACATTGTGCAACAGGATTTCGGAGACGCTCGGGCAGAAGCGAAAACGGCAATGGTCAGGATTTTTGATATGCTCGGGCCCGCTTCCGAATTGACGGGTGAATTCCGCCGCAAACTGGCGACGGCATTGTACTGATCCGATTACGGAACACCATTTTGCCCGATTTCTTTACCCGCACCGGGTTTCAATCGATCGCAACGGGCGGCTTGCTGGCGACCGTATTCGGCGGGAGTGTTGTCGTTTGGCGGCAGTTGATCGGACGATGGATTCAGGGGCAGCCCGTGCTTGAATCGACGGCAACGCCGCGGGCCAGATGGCGATCAGACGCCGAAATGCTGGTTGTCGGCGTGGCATTGCTGTGGCTAATGCTGCATGTCGTTCCCCTGATCGCGCAAGTGGTTTCACAGCAGTCGGAAGTGGTTCGTCCGGAGTCGTCCGTGTCCGGAAACAGCGGCGAGCAGAACACCGACCCGCCGTCAAAAGAATCTGCGAGCCTGAATGTCCGGGACGTTGCGTGGGTCGCCGTGATCAATTTCAGTCTTGTTATTGTCTTGTCGTTCGCTCTGATTTTGAACGGTGGTTCGTGGCGCGAATACGGAATCACGTTGTCTCAAGCGGCGAACCAGCTTTCGGTGGGTGTTCGCGGCTATTTTGCGGCGGCGTTGCCGATGGGACTGTCAATCCTGGTCACTCTACCTGTTCGCATGCATGAAAAGCAGCACTCGCTGTTACAGCTTCTTGGTGAGTCGAACGACATTTTTACGATCGTGATGATCGCCGTCACTGCGGCACTTTCCGCTCCGCTGGCAGAAGAAATGCTTTTTCGCGTGGTGCTGCAGGGCTGGTTGACAACGGTGTTTCCGCCGCGATTGGCGATTGCCGTTGTGGCGGTGATTTTTTGCATGATCCACGGCTGGCGCGACGGGTTGGCTCTGTTGCCGTTAGCCGTCATTTTGGGATATGTCTATCACCAACGGCAAAGTTATCTGTCGGTGGTCGTGATTCATGCTTTGTTCAATGCTACGATGCTCGTTCTGCAGCTGCTGAATCCGAATGCGATGCCGTAGGTTATGCTTCAGCATATCGAAAACCGCCGCCAGCCATTCGTCAGCATATCGAATGCCGCAGAGGATGCCGAGTTTTGTGGGTGGAAACCCGTATTGAACAACGTGACTTCGGTTTCCGGGGCATGCCGCAAATCAGGCATCAGGAAACCAGGAAGATATGCTGAAGCATAACCTACGACGCTGAAGCATAACCTGCGACGCTGAAGCATCACCTACGAAACTGAAGCATCAGCTGCGGTTCGATGACAGGAATTGACGATGAATTTTGCTCCCGTTGATGAACAGCTCGCGATCATTCGTCGCGGGATCGATAAAATTATCCCCGAAGAAGAACTGGCCGCCAAACTCGCAAAAAGTCGCGAGACGGGAAAACCGTTGCGAGTCAAGTACGGCATCGATCCGACCGGAATCGATGTTCATCTGGGCCATACCGTCCCGTTGAGAAAGATGCGGCAGTTCCAGGAACTGGGACACCAGGCGGTCATCATTATCGGGAACTATACAGCCCTTGTCGGCGATCCCAGCGGACGCGATCAGGCGCGTGCAAAGAAACTGACGGAAGCCGAGGTCGAATCGAATGCGCTCGACTACCTGAATCAGGTCGGTAAAGTCGTCGACATTTCGAAGGCCGAAGTGCATCGCAACGGCGACTGGTTCGCCAAAATGACGTTTGCGGACATCTTGCAACTGTGCGGAAAGATTACCGTCGCCCAGTTAATGACGCGCGACGACTTTGCAAAGAGGTACGCGAACCAGAGTCCGATCTATTTGCACGAGTGCCTGTATCCGATGATGCAAGCGTGGGACTCGGTCATGATCCAGTCGGACATCGAACTGGGCGGTACGGAGCAGCTTTACAGTTTCATGCTGGCTCGTGATCTGCAACGCGACCAGAACCTGCCACAACAGATCGGGATTATGTCACCGATCCTGGTCGGAACCGATGGCGAGCAAAAAATGGGGAAAAGTCTTGGTAACTACATTGGTATCTCGGAATCGCCGTTCGAGATGATGAAGAAGTTGATGCAAATTCGTGATACTGCGATGGTGATGTACTTCAATTTATTGACGAATGTGCCGCTTGATGAAGTCACCTCGATACTCGCAGGACATCCGAAGCAGGCCAAAGTCCGGCTGGCCAGGTCGGTGATCACCGATTACCACTCCTCATCGGAAGCCGACGAAGCGGCCGAGCGGTGGCAGCGCGAAATTGGCGGCGGCGAGTTGCCTGCCGAGATTCCGACCGTGACGCTGAATCTGACAACACTGGCGGCCCAGCTTCCTCAATGTCAGGCGGACCTGGCAAGAAGTAGCCTTGCCGCTCCTCAACTGCTGAAAGTCGCCGGGCTGACATCGTCGACCAGTGACGCGATGCGACTGATCTCGCAAGGAGGTCTTTCCGTGTTTGACGGTGACCAGCCAACAATCATCAACGACGCAAAAACAATTCTCGATCTGAAGTCAGGGATGCTGGTGAAGGCAGGAAAAAAGAAGATCGTGCGACTGGAAATCGTCCGCGACTGAATCCCGCGACACAAAAAATCCCGTGCACTGCAGAATCCTTGCCATGACTGAAATCCGATCATACACACGGTCACGCCGGGTCCCGTCCCGACGAGCTCAGCCGATTCAGGAAAAGTCAAGGCTCGAACGGGTCGGTCGATCGTTCATCGTTCCGCACAGAGGGTCACTCGCTTGAACCCTGGTACGAGTTCGCGTTAGTGTCGATGTGTCGAATCGGGCTCGTTGAAATGGAATTTTCGCGGGAGTGCGGGCGTTCGCCCGTTCTCGCGGGCGACATTGTCGCAACGGATTTGTTGATTATGGAATCTGCTGTTTGTTAGTCGATGGATCGGAAGAGGAAATGCCGTTTGCAGCCGCAGCGTCTGAAAAGACGAGTTTGAGCGTCGCGATACAGGAAACCGGACAGATTGTTTCCGGCGAATTGGGCCGTACCCCTGATTTGACGTTTGCGTTCGTCTCGCCCCATCACGCCCGTAGTTTTACGTCGATGGCAGCGTCGATCCGCGAACGACTCGGCGGCGGACTGTTGCTTGCCTGTACTGGCGAAACCGTTATCTGCGGATCGCGAGAACACGAGGACTGCCCGGCATTCTCGCTTTGGAGCGGTGTGTTACCCGGTGCGGACCTTGTCCCGTTTCAGTTGGAGTTCGAAGAAACTCCTGACGGAATTATGTGTAGCGGACTTCCTGACGACCTGGGAACCCGTGCTGCGGACACGCGCGCTGTGCTGTTGCTGAGCGAACCGTTTTCGTCGGTACCCCAGTCGGTTCTGGATCTACTCGCCGACGAACTTCCGAATGTCCCGGTGATCGGTGGCCAGGCCAGCGGAGGCAATCCGGGCGAAAACCGCTTGTTCATGAACGACCGCGAGATCGATCGCGGGGCCATCGGAGTTGTCATACGGGGCGGTCCTCAAATCAGGTCTGTCGTTTCGCAAGGCTGTCGACCGATCGGAGCCCCCTATGTCGTGACGAAGGCCGAACGCAACGTGGTCTATGAGTTGGGAGGGGCACCTCCGATGCAGCGACTGCAAGAGATTTATCAGGTTTTGCCACCTCGCGATCAAAAGCTGGTTGAAGGGGGCGTTCATATCGGGATCGCCCTGAATGAATACCAGGAATCGTTTCACCGGGGCGACTTTCTGATTCTCAACGTGGTCGGGGTCGACAAAAAGACCGGGGCACTCAAGGCGGGTGGACTGATCCGCGTCGGGCAAACGGTTCAGTTCCAGATTCGGGACGGAGAAACGGCTGATGCCGACCTGAAACGACTTTTGGAACGCTATTCGACCGAACATCCCCGATTGCCCGCAGCCGGTTTGCTTTTCAGTTGCAACGGTCGCGGCTCGCGCATGTTTACGACGGTCGACCATGATGCGACGACCATCCAGCAACATCTGGGACCGCTGCCTCTGGCCGGAATTTTTGCTCAGGGTGAACTGGGGCCCGTCGGCGGCAAGAACTATATTCACGGGTTTACCGCCAGCATTGCTCTGTTCGAGGAATGACATCAAACGGGTGGATTCTGCATTTATCGGGATGAG
>JANXOO010000457.1 GCA_025353525.1 Schlesneria sp.
AATATCACTCAACGGAATGTTCGGGTTCAGGGGCTGGGTTGGATCAGAAGACTCACGGATCGAAAGTCGCGATCCGTTCGTGATGGTGGCATCTCATTTCGAAAATATCGCCAGGCCAATTCCATTGCAGGGCGTTCGCACGGAACCGGTCGTGGACGACGGATTGTCTCCGCTGACACCGATGTTTCGAGCCCAAAGTCCCGATCCGGTTCAGACACCGTCCAATTTCGGCTACGACAGCAGTCCACTCGCTGATCCGTTCGCCAATTCGATTGGCAAGCCGGCCTACGGAGATCTGGACCGATTGCCTGCGATCGAACCTCCGTCGTTTCTGGACATCGACACGTATGTGTCCGAAGCACGTACCGGGCGACTGATGTTCGGGGTTGGCGTGAATAGCAACGCGGGACTGGTGGGAAATATCGTTCTCAGCGAGCAGAATTTCGACATTTTGAAACCACCAACGAGTCTTGCCGATATCATTGATGGGCGAGCGTTTCGGGGTGGGGGTCAGAAATTCAAGATCGAAGCCATGCCAGGGACTCAGTTCAGCCGTTATCTGGTCGATTGGCAGGATCCCTACTTTATGGACTCGAACTTCAATCTCGGAGTGAGCGGATTCTATTCGACGCGATTCTATCGTAACTGGTACGAAAACCGGCTCGGCGGACGGATTCGCCTCGGACGGCAATTGTCTCAGAAGTGGTCTGCTTCGGTGGCATTGAGGCTTGAAGATGTCAACATTTATAACCCATACGTTCCCACCCCGCCGCTGCTTCAGGAAGCTCTTGGTAATCACCTGCTGTCAACCCTTCGTGGCTCGTTGATTCACGACACACGCGATGCCGCGTTCAATGCTTCGCAGGGACACTATGTTGAACTTTCGTACGAACAGGCGTTTGGGGAATTCCATTATCCACGATTCGAGGTCGAAGCGCGTCAGCATTTCACGACGTACCAGCGTATCGACGGTCAGGGAAAACATACGGTGACATTGCACGGTCAGGCGAACTGGTCGGGAAGCGATACGCCGATATTTGAACGGTTTTATGCAGGTGGTTTTCAGTCGTTTCGCGGATTCGCCTTTCGCGGCGTCAGCCCGGTTCAGGGCGGCGTCTATACCGGGGGGACGTTCATGACCCTTGGCAGCGTCGAATATCAAATGCCCGTTCTGGCCAACGAAATGGTCAAAGTCGTCGCCTTCTCGGACATGGGTACGGTCGACGATCGGGTATCGCTCAGCAATTTTCGCCTGTCCGTCGGCGGTGGATTCCGGGTTACGGTCCCGGCGATGGGCCCCGCCCCGATTGCTCTCGATTTCGCTGTTCCGCTCATGCGAGAACACTCGGACATCAATCAGCTCTTCAGCTTCTACATCGGTATGAACCGATAGCGTTTGTCCGGTGGCATTCTGCCATATGCGAGGCGTGATCTCGCCTTACGAGGTACGAATCAATTCGTATCAGGCCGTGATCCAACACGTCAACGATTGTTCTGTTTATTGTCCTGTGGCAATGGGATCGGCTGGTCGATCTGTTTCGTCAAGTCGAGCTCAAACAGGTCGGCATTAAATGTCGTATCGTTATTTAGCACCGTCACGTGATTTGCGTGTAAACGGGTCAGTTTCAGTTCGGGCTTTTGTTCGAACATTGCAGAATCCGCCGTGAGAGTTTCCAGATTCGGCCCGTTCGTCCGGGCGCAGGCGATTTCAACCTTCCCCTGAAATGTCGCTTTGAACGGTGCCGACTCCATAAGTTCAACATCAATCAGGTGGAACGATTCGGACTCAATCGTTACTTCGTCCGCGAAAACGTTCATCACAAGTTGATGTTCCGGATCGTAAAACTCCATCGCAATTCCACCCGTGACTGTTGAAAGACATTGCCGGTTTTTCGTTTCTCCATGAATATCCAGTTGTTGTTTCGGGTCCCGACGACGAACAGTGAACCATCGTTTTTTACTGTCAAAGTTGCGTTTTTTCTGCAACTCGACGTCATCTGCCACGAGTTCAATTTCCAAGTTATTGGTGCCTGCAGCAAGCAACAGCGGCGTCGCCCAATCGGCACTTCCAACCAACGTGGACCGGTTGAAATGACTCAATCAAATATTGGCCGGTCCTAAGCCCGGTCAGAATGGCAAATGGCATTTGACCGGGGAACGGAACCGATTTTCCCGCCGGAACTTCGATTCGGACAGCTTCGCCCGGGATCGGAGTCAGGGAGAACGTTCCTTCAGCGGCCAGCCCGGCGCCGTCGCTGTCGTAGATTCCGGAACCAGCTTTCGTCTTCCAGCCTGCGATCGCACGGACATCGAAGGATCGGGATTCTCGCCCTTTATTGACGATGAAAAGTTCAAACAACGCGGGCTGGTTAAGGCGATAGGTGCGGCCGTTGACGGGACGTAACAACACTTCCAGTTCCTGCAGTTCGGATTGCATCGCCCCCTTTTCCGTTTCAGTCGGAATGCGGCCATGTGTCGACTTTGACGATTCGGCAACGTCGGGATCAGGTTGCGACTTCGAGAGTACGATCTCGATCAACAACGGATCAGGTGACGATGTCAGACTTCGGTCGAAAACGCGGACTGTTTTTCCGACTTCAAGTAATTGAACGAGCGGAGGAAGGTTTTCAGGTCGCTCGCCGAACTGGTGTGCCAGTTCGAAATTCTCCTGCGGACCACTGTCGATCTGAAGTACGAGATTGACGCGTGCTGCATCGGAATTCGGCCTGCTTTAAATTGCCGCTTGTATTCGCCAGAACCAAGCCCTTTCTCGACGGTGGTTGGCTCACGTTCCTTGTGCGGAACCCTAATGCGAATGACGGCCTCCGCACCGCGCTACACGGCTAATTGCCACCAATTCCAATGTTCGTATTCGCGAGATCTGCCGGTGACGACGCATTGATCGGGATTTGGAATAATCGACTCGAAATCTTTGGACCAAGCCGTTTCGACTTGAAAAAGCGGTCGACCATCGACGGTCTGGAACGGAACACCGACAAATTTGTTACGATCGCCGTCCCAAAACAGATTGCGGGCGACCGCGTTTCATGCGAATCGTGGACGTGCCTGCGGACGGTTGAAAGTCAGAAAACCTGGCAAAGCCTTCTGCGGCAACGGAGATATGCGTTCGATCAAAACCGTAGGGAACATTTGCGGTGACGATACCATCTTCGCCCGTTGTCAGCGGACCTTCGAGCGTCGCTTCACTTCCTTTTGCGGTTCGCCGTTCAAACTGAAATCGCACTTCGGCTCCGGCAACCGGTTTGTCAGCGTCGTCGACGACATGGACGGTTCGGGTTTCTATCGGCGCTTCTTCGGTCCTCGCGTCGCCAGCGAAGTCAGCAGGTGCAACATTGACGGGGATAGCATCTGCCTGAGGTTCAGTTTCGTTCGCGAGTTTGTCGTTTTCCGGGTGTTCCGGTTCCGCGTTCGCCAGCTCTTTATTCAACTGCTCGGATGCGGCAATGTCAGCAATTTTCAAACTTGCCGTTTTCTGATCGGCCTGAGAAATCGCGAACGTTCCGACTCCGAGTGCGCTGGCGAGGACAAACGTCACGGCACTCGCAAACCAGACGCCGCCGGTCGGATTCGACTGAGCAATCCCCAACAACTGACGGATGCGGTGCAACAACACCCCCTCCCGACTTCGGATCGCGAGTGTCAGGCCCGAGGGTTCTGGTACAACGCGAAAGCATGCGATTCGTTCAAGCGTTTCTGCATAGCGCACCGGGTCTCGAGTGACAGTGATCGCCAGCGCATCGCAACAAAGCTCCCGTTCGACTCGCAATCGGTACGACAGCCACCAGACGGCGGGGTGATAGAACAGCAATGTTTCTACGACCCGCTGGCAGAGATTGACCCACAAATCGAATCGCCGCAAATGAGCCAATTCGTGCGCCAGAACGGCTTCAAGCATATCCGGTGGCAGTTCCATAACCCACGACACAGGCAATAACACCATCGGTCGCCACAACCCGACGACCAGCCCCTCGGCAACGCGTCGACTGAGTCGCACGCGAGGGACACGCATCGACAGAACCTCACACAATCGCTGCACCTGTCCGGCTAATTCGTCGGGAAGGGTTTCAGTGTTCGTGCGCCAAACCCATGTCCCGATCGCGCCCGCAGCCAATCGCAGACTCAGCAGCAATACGCCCGCGAGCCACATCGTAACGATCCACGTTTCGCAGGGCTTGATCCACTGCCAGGAACCTGTTTCGGGCTCCCGCAGGTCAGCCCGTGCAACTGACAATTGCGCAGGGACGGAATTTGACTCGGGACGAGTATCGGGTTCAGTTGCGTCTGCCAGAGCTTCGCCGGAAAGTTGCGTTCCCGATCCGGCAGGCGGCAAGTCGAATTCGGCGGACGCAGACGCTGGTCGTTCCAACAGCGGTTGCCTGGCGGCGTCTACAATCGGCGCCTCGTTTTGATGCTTCACCACGATTGTCCGTTCGATTGTCGGTTCGACATTCACGAAAGAGATCAGAAACCAGGTGACGAGGGGACAAAACGACATCACCGCGAATGTGAACAGGCTCGCAGCATAGCGAGACGACGGCTTTTGCTGCTTGAATGAAGAGGACAGCAGTGCAAGAAGCCCGGCCACGATGGCCCCCTGCCAAACGAAATGAACCAGTACGACGACCAGTCGTGATTGCCATGCCATAAGTGACTCCCTCGTGCTTGCGGTGAACTGCGATTGCCGGAGGTAAAATCCGGAATGAAGATGGACGAAGGCTGAACTTCAGTGAAGACAGGCTAAAAGTTCGGACTCAAGTGAAGACGGGTTAAAGACTGAACTCCAACGACTGCTTTATACTGCTCGCGGTCCAGAATGAGGCTTCGTTTGTGAGTCCGCTTCCGCGTTCGAAGCGGAACCACCGTGACTGCGCCAGTTTCCAGGTGTCGCTGGATTTCTCAATGGCCTCAAACAAGACCGCGCGTGGTATAACTACTGCCGGCGCTTGTGTTCGCTGATGAGCTTGCGGATTTCTGCCAATTCTTCGTCTGATGGTTTTGATTGCTCCAATAACCTTGCCACCAGGGCTGTTGCCGAACCGGAAAAGACGCGGGTCAGCAGGTCGCCGAGCAGCTTTCCTTCGTGATGTTCGGGTTGATGCGTTGCCGTATACCGGAACGCTCGTCCTTCCGGCTGCCGGGTTGCCAATCCCTTCTCGAACATCACGTTCAATAAACTCATGACGGAGGTATACGCGCGCTCGTGTGGCATCACCTCCAGCACTTCGCGAACGGTACTGGGTCCCCGCTCCCACAGAATTTGCAGGATCTCCAGTTCGCCTGCAGTCGGATGTGGCGACTTTGGCCTGACCATCGATTTGCTCCGATGTGATTTTGAAGTTTATTTCGCTCGCGGTCCAGTATACGGCATAACCAGTAGATGTCAACTGTTTAAACAGTAGCATGGAATCTTGAGCGGATTTCTGAAAAAGAGGACATTTTTCGGGAAATTGGCCTTTCCAAAGAATTGTGACTTCGCATATACCCCGCCCGCGCCATCGAACTTGCATCGTTGGCTGGCCGGTTCTCCCACCGGACCAGTGAAGTTCGTCGGACACATCTCACCTCCCCAAATCCTGTCTGCTGGAAATCTGGTTCAAAGGAACACTGCATGTTCAAAAAATTCGCATTGGTAATTACGGGCTTGATGCTGACGGTTTCGTCGGTTGGTTGCTGCTGTCTCGGCGGCGGCTACGGCATGGGGGGCTCGGGATATCGTGGAATGGGTTGCCCGCCTTGCAACAACGGGTGCTCGCCTGGAGGCGGTGGCTATCAGGTTGCTCCAACCGGTTACACGACTCAAGGAGCCCAGGTTTTCCAGGGTGACATGAGCCAAACGGCGTTTGCCCCAGGTGGATACTCGCAATCGGCCTATGTCACACCGATGCAGTCGACGGCTCTTGCGCCGATCCAGGGAGCTCCGATTTACAATACGGCTGCCATCCCTGTGAACAGCTTGCCAACGTACTGACCGTGAAATGACAATCGTCACCGGAACGGTCATACCATTCGCGGTGACGATTGTGTAATTGCAGATCATGCTGGCGAACGGCATCGAACTTTGAGCGGGGCGGTTGTTCAGGATGGAACGCCGCCATCGGAATCGGGTTTGCCGACTGTTGCTACTACTTCACTTGCAGCAGTTCCACCAGAAAATGGAGAGTTGATTTCGGAGGGATGCCGGGTCTCCCCTGGGCTCCGTAGGCCAGGTCATAGGGGACTTCGAGTTCGATCATTCCTCCTTCGCCAATCAGTTGCATCCCTTCGGTCCAGCCTTTGATGACCCCGTTCAGCGGAAACGCAATCGAATTTCGGCGTTCGTACGAGCTGTCGAAAGTCTCGCCATTGTCAAACCATCCCTTGTAGTGGACTTCGACACGATTGGCTGCAGTCGGCTTTTTGCCGTCTGACTTGCGGCGGATGCGATACTTCAACCCGCTGTCTGTTGTTGTAAACGGTACCGGAGCGTCCTCGTCCACCGGGCCGGGTTCGAGCGGTTTGGGTGCCTGCTTCACGTTGAGTAACTCAACGATGAAATGCAGCCTCGCTTTGGCGGGAATGTCTGGCGGAGACCCGGCTGCTCCGTACCCTAATTCGAACGGAATTTCGAGTTCGATCATACCTCCTTCGCCGACGAGTTGCATCCCTTCCGTCCAGCCCGCGATCACTCCGCTCAGTGGAAACTCGATCGATTCGCCCTTGGGTCCGTATGACGAGTCAAATTCCTTGCCGCTGTCGAGCCAGCCTTTATAGTGAACCTTGACTGTGTCGCGACTCGTTGGTTTGACTCCGTCAGTCTTTCTCAAAATGCGGTACTTGAGGCCGCTCCTGGTCGACGTGAAATCTTTGGGAGCGCCCTTGTCGGCGGGACCGGGTTCCAGGGCATTCTTTTCAGCAGCACGCATCGTCGGGCTTTCCATAGAGATGGCGATTACACACAGCAAACTCGAAAAAAGGACAGTTTTCAACGTCATTATTTTACCTTTACCAGTTCGACCAGAAAATGGAGTGTCGATTTGGGAGGGATGCCTGTTGTTCCGGTTTCACCGTAACCGAGCTGATAGGGGATTTCGAGTTCGACCATTCCCCCCTCGCCGACGAGTTGCATCCCTTCCGTCCATCCCTTGATGACATTCTTCAAGGGAAACGATGTCGTTTCACCGCGATCGTAAGAACTGTCGAAAGTCTCGCCATTGTCAAACCATCCCTTGTAGTGAACTTCGACACGGTCCTTGATCGTGGGCATCTTCCCGTCTGTTTTGCGACGAATTCGGTACTTCAGGCCGGTCGATGTCGCTGCGAATTCTTCGGGAGCATCCGCGTCGACTGGACCTGGATCAATCTTTCCGGCACTCTTCGGTTTCGCACTGAGACTCGAATGATCGTGACCGTCCGTCGACGAATGAACGTCGTCCGATGAAGCCGTTTGGCTTTCAGGCAAAGGTTCCGATTTGGCGATCGGAGGGAATCCCGAATTCGGGTTCGGCTGATTTTCGCAGCCAGCGATCACGACCAGGGACAGAAACAGACAGCAACAATTCATTCGATTCATCTGGGAAAAACTCCGTGCAACTTGTTATCAAACCATCGGTTGCGGTAAGCCACCCGGCTCGCAGCCGTTTTCAGCGCCATGTTGCGACTTCGGTAGCGGAAACATCCCGTTCGCTGGCCGATCACTCGACAGAGGCGTATCATTAACGACATCACGGCGATTTTCCAGCCTGGCCGATCTTCCCGGTTGCAATAAGGCGACCGACAGCGGAAAATTGACCGGCTGAAAAACGGGGACCCCGGCGCGCCGGGGGTCTTCCTCGTGCCTGCCCCCGTTTTTCAGCGACCCGCGTTACGACCCTGTTCGATGAATACTACGTAGAGAGGAACAGCATATGCCACCATGGCAAATTGGAGTTTTCGCTTCGGTCGATGCCGGACTGGGCGTTCACCTGGACGTCGCCAAAGATCTGGGGATTCCAACCGTGCAGGTCCATTCGCCGCACGCGGGAACGCGAACCAAAGCGGCTGCCGACCAGTTTCTGGGTCAATGCCGCAGCGCTGGCATCACCGTGACTTGCGTCTTCGGGGGCTTTGAGGGCGAAAGTTACGCCGACATCGCGACCACCGCACGCACCGTCGGTTTGGTCCCGGAATCGACCCGGTCCGTTCGAGCGGCCGAAATGAAAGAGATTTCCGATTTCACCCGCCTGCTCGGTTGCGACACCGTCGGAATGCACATCGGTTTCGTTCCACCTGATCGGGCCAGTGCCAGTTACAAAGGCCTGCTGGAAGTCACTCGCGACTTGCTCGATCACATCGGGAAAAATGGCCAGAAAATGCACCTGGAAACGGGGCAAGAGACGGCAGACCACTTGCTGGAATTCATCCACGACGTCGACCGGACGAACCTGTTCATCAATTTTGACCCGGCGAACATGATTTTGTACGGGACGGGCAATCCGATCGACGCCTTGAAGAAAGTCGGGCATCTGGTTCGCAGCGTCCACTGCAAGGATGCGAAATGGGCTCCGGAACCGGGTCGCAGCCAGGTCTGGGGTTCAGAAGTGGCACTCGGCGAAGGGGATGTCGGAATGGATCTCTATCTAAGAACCCTGAAGTCGGTCGGATACCTCGGACCGCTGACGATCGAGCGGGAAATTGCTCACGACCGGGATCAGCAACGAAAAGACATCGGAACGGCGGCGGCGTTGTTACAGCGATTGCGAGCCGAAATCCTGTGACGACTCCGAATCGCCAACGACAGCGGTGGCTGACCGCACCGCTCGTCATTCTCGGTTCACTGTTGATGTGGATCGAAGAATCGCTATGGAATTGGCTGAAGTGGTTGACGGCGACGATTAGCCGATTCGATTGGGTTCGACGGATCGAAACGTGGATCGTCAGCTTGCCGCCCTATCCGATGATGGTGGTGTTTTTGCTGCCGATGTCGATCCTGTTTCCGTTCAAAATCATGGCGGTCTACTGGCTGGCGCGCGGTTACTGGCTGGCAAGTCTGGCGACAATCCTGGCAGCAAAGATCCTTGGAACGGCAATCGTGGCGCGGATGTACGTCGTCTGCAAGCCAAAAATGATGACGATCCCGTGGTTCAAGTCATTGCACGACTGGCTGGCCCGGATGCACGATCAATTGTACACGGCCCTTCGATCGTTGCCCTTGTACCAGGCAGTCCGGGCCAGGTTAGCGGCGATTAAACGAGTGTTGATCGAAATGCAATCGCGATTGAAACTTCGGGCCAGGTGGCGACTCTTTCGCCGCTGGATCCGCCGCCAATAGGCGTTCAGGCCAGCATTCTCGCAGATAACCGACTGCATACCAGTTGTGTCTTTGAAATCCGCACTTTCGTTTGAATGCCGACTTTTTTGAGCGAGCAGTTTCCAATACGGCGGCGGACAATCCG